>JBAUHD010000281.1:0-5484 GCA_049680085.1 Acidobacteriaceae bacterium | reverse complement strand
TTGCGGATGAAGTTGGTTCGTGGCGCGGCGGGCGCGGCGGCGATGATGGCGGCTGTGGTGGTGGCGGGGATGTTCCATGTGGTTCCGGCAATGGCGCAGGTGGCGCCTGCCGCGGATTCGCAGGTCGCGCCGGTCCTGCCTGTGACTCCGGTATTGCCCGTGACTCCGGTTTTGCCCGTCCAGTCGGCTACGCCCGTTGTTCCGATTATGCCGGTGGAGGCGGTTATGCCTGTAGCTCCGGTTATGCCGGTGAAGGCGGGTATGCCGGTGGTTCCCGTTTTGCCCGTTGTGCCCGCGCAGGTTGTCACGCCTGGAAAGCCGGAGGCAGTTCCGGCAGTGCCCGCTACACCGCCCGCGCCGCCGGAGATGCGGCAGTTGAAGCCCTCGACGAATCTGAGCCTCAATTTGGATGTGCGGCCTGTCAAGCCGGTGATGCATCTGGATATGCATTTGCAGCCGGTGAAGCCGGAGATGCATTTGGATATGCATTTGCAGCCGATGAAGCCGGAGATGCATCTGGATATGCATTTGCAGCCCGTGGTGACCTTGAACGGGCAGGTGGGGGAGTTAACTCCGGCGGAGCGCGCGAAGATTGACCAGCAGATGGCGGATGCGAAGAAGCAGATCGCCGAAGCCAAGATTCGGATGAATAGTCCAGAATTCAAAAAGCAGATGGCGGACGCACAGAGGCAGATCGCCGAGGCGGCGGCGAAGATGAACAGCGCGGAGTTCAAGAAGCAGATGGCGGATGCGCAGAACCAGGTGGCCGATGCGATGGCGAAGATGAACAGTCCAGAGTTTAAGAAGCAGATGGCGGATGCGCAGAAGCAGGTTGCCGAGGCCATGGCGCAGATGAACAGCCCGGAGTTTAAGAAGCAAATGGCGGATGCTGAGAAGAAGGTAGCGGAGGCGATGGCCAAGATGAAGGCGGATCAGGAGAAGGGCGCGGCGAAGTAGAGCGTTCGGCGGCTGCGCCGCGATTGACGAGAGTGTAGTACACGAAATTCAGGACGGAGCGGGCCGGGAAGATGTTCTTCCCGGCCCGCGCGTTTATGATGGCTTGGGAGTTCGTCGAATGAGATTTTCTTCGCGCGCGTTGGGCACTCTGGCTGGCCTTTTTGTTTCCACGTTTCTGATTGCGCCTTCGGTTCCGGCTTTGGCGCAGGCGAAGGCTTCGGCCTCGTCCCATGCTTCTCACGCGGCGCACGCCACCCGGCCGTGGTGGGACAATGCGGTGATTTATGAGATTTATCCGCGGAGTTTTCAGGATTCGAACGGTGACGGTGTGGGGGATTTGAACGGCATCACGTCGCGGCTGGACTATTTGAAGACGCTGGGAGTGGACGCAGTGTGGCTGACTCCGATTTATCCCTCGCCGCAGGTGGACTTCGGGTATGACATTTCCGATTACCGGGCCGTTGATCCACAGTACGGGACACTCAAGGATTTTGACCGGCTTGAGTCGCAGGCGAAAGCGCGGGACATCGGCGTGATTATGGACCTGGTGCCGAACCACACTTCGGACCAGCATCGGTGGTTTCTTGAGTCGGCGAGTTCGCGCACAAATTCCAAGGCGAACTGGTACGTGTGGAATGACGGGAAGAGAATTAACGGGAAACGGGAGCCGCCGAATAACTGGATTTCGCTGTTTGGCGGGTCGGCATGGCAGTGGGACGCGAAGCGGAATCAATACTACTATCACGAGTTTTACGTGCAGCAGCCGGACCTGAACTGGAGGAATCCGCAGGTTCGGAAGGCGATGTATGACGTGGAGCGGTACTGGATTCACCAGGGTGTGGCGGGGTTCCGGCTGGACGCGATTACGTCGCTGTTTGAGGACCCGAAGCTGGCGAACGAACCCTACATGCGGGACAAGAACGGGAACATTAAGATAAACGCCTACGGCGATAAGGAAGTTGACCGGAGCAAGACGGACAATCTGCCGGATGTGAACGGCGTGCTGAAGCAGTTGCGGGAGGTGGCGGATTCAACGCGCGATCCGAGGTGGGGCAAGAAGGTGGTGCTGATCGGGGAGACGTATGTGGGTTCGATTGCGGATCTACGGAAGCTGTATGGCGCGCACAATGACGAACTGAATCTGCCGATGGATACGCAGGTGGGGTTCATTAATAAGCTGGACGCGGCGGAGTTCCGGAAGAAGATCAACGACGCGGAGACGGAGTTGAATGGGAACGAGCCGCTGTTTGTGTTTGACAACCACGATAATCCCCGGTGGGACCGGTACGGGGACGGGGTCCACAACAAGGAGATTGGCCGGATGCTGGCGGCGATTCTGTTTGCCTCGCGGGACACGGCGCTGATGTATTACGGGGACGAGATTGGGATGAAGACGACTCCGCCTACTCGGAAGTCGGAGGTGCGGGACCCGATTGGGATTCGGGGCTGGCCGAAGGAGAAGGGGCGCGACGGGGAACGGACTCCGATGCAATGGAGCGCGACCGCGAACGCTGGGTTCTCGAAGCCGGGGGTGAAGACATGGCTGCCGATTCCGAATGACTTTATTACGGTGAATGTGGCGGACGAGGTTCGGGACCCGAACTCGATGCTGAACTGGTACAAGCAGATGATTGCGCTGCGGAAGGGGAATGCCGCGCTGGTGAAAGGGCGCGAGGTGATGGTGAACACGGAGAATCCGAATGTCCTGTCGTGGCTGAGAGTGGCGAAGGGAGTGCCGGCGGTGGTGGTGGCGTGCAACTTTACGGCGAATTCTCAGACGATTGGGTTTGATTTGGCGGCGGAGGGGATTCACGGAACGCGAGTGAAGACGCTGATGAAGAGTCCGGGAACGGCGGACCCGGCTTCGCTGGGGACGGTGAAGCTTCCGGCGTTTGGGGTTTACATCGGGCAGGTGGAGTAAGGGCCAGGGATCAGCGATCAGCGATCAGGAAAGGCGATCAGGAAAGGCAGGTCTCAGGCGCGCTACAGAGGAACGGGCGGCGGGCTGGAGCGGCGCGAGTCGGTTCGGTCAGCCTTCGGGCGTTCTGTTCTGAACAGAGAAATCAAAAAGCAAGGGCTCGGGATTTGATCCTGAGCCCTTGTTGTTTCTGAACGCTGAGCGCTGAACGCTACCGGACGCCTGTTGCGAGGAGGGTGGTTGGGGTGTGGCGGGTCTTTCTGGTTTTGGGCATATAGGACTTGTAGACGGTGATGTGGAAGCAGGACTGGTAGAACTCCTCTTCGACATCGATTTTGCCGTCCTGTTCGAGGGGCAGCAGGTAGGCGCGCATCCAGGCGACTTCGGAGAGTGAGAGTCCCTTTTTGGCGATGTCGATGGTGGCTCCCATAAGGTGCGGGGAGGCGATGTCTCCGGTGGCCGGGGCGGCGTTGGCGTTGACGCGGATGAGGCGGCGCTGGAAGCGGACGGTGCGGACGGCGGAGTTGATCTGGAGCGGGCGGTCGAAGCGGACGTAGTGGGCGTGGGCGAGGTTGGTGAGGAACTTCGCGGTCCAGGGACGGGTGCAGCGGCGGTCGACGGGCAGGTCGCGGCTGACGAGCAGCGTTGCGCCGACGGGCAGGGGGACGAGCGCCCCGTCGCGACGCATGGTGTTGAGCTGGGCGACGTTCTGGATGCGGCTGAGGCCCTCGGCTTCTCCGCGCTGGTTCTGGCGGACGAGCGAGGCGTGGGAGCCGAGCAGGGGCGGCGGCATATAGAGGTGTCCGTCGCGCATGGGGATGGGCGGAATGGTTTCGGCCAGGTTCTTGGACTCGGCTTCAGGACGGGCTGAGGGGCGGGCCGCGGGATGCGACGCGGCGACAAGGGTGGCGGCGCGTCGGGAATGATGAACGGTGCGGCGCTCGGCGACGTGTTTGGCGCGGCGCGCGGAGTGATGGACGGCGCGATGGGCGGCAACCGGGCGATGCGCGGAGCGATGTTCCTTCACGGATTCACGCGAAGTTTTGGATGCGAGGGACGCGGGATGATGCCCGGCATGGACCTTGTGATGCTGGACCCTGGCCGAATGAGCGGACTTATGGCGGGTGTGCCGGTGGGCGGCCAGCGCAGACGGGGACGCGGCCAGCCCACAGGCCAGCACGAGAGACACGGCAGAATAGAAAAATCGCATGGACAACAGCCGGGGAGAAGATCAGAGCGTTTTCAGAGTAGCGGAGTTTGGAGGCAGGGGTAAGTGGACACTTGGATTCCCCCTGTTGATTTTCCGGATTTGGGATAGAATTCAGGGCTCAGGGCTCAGTGTCTGGCCGATCGTTAGAGCAAAACCAGTATTGGTGTACCCGCAAAGGAAATGCAGGTCCCTCCGCTGCGTTCGCTTCGCGAACTTCGGTCGGGATGACAAACTTTTATTTGGGTACAACAAGGTTGGATTTGCTCGAATAGTCAATTCGCCAACTTTTGGGTGTAGGGTAAGGGATTATTCAGGGCTTCAAAAGTTGAGAGAGCGGGTCATATTTCAGGAGGGTTTATGAGTGACGTGATGGAGACAGCGCCGGTGGAGGTGGGGCTGACGGAAACGCAGCGGTGCGTGGATATTTTTACCGCGCCGTCGAAGACGTTTATGGACCTGCGGCGGAAAGCGACCTTCTGGGGTCCGCTGCTGGTGATGATTGTGGTGGGGATCGGGTTCAGCTTCACGGTGCAGCAGAAGGTGGGCTGGGAGCGGGTGTTTCAGAACAATATCAACCAGACTCCGGCAAAAGCGGAGAAGATTGAATCGGCGCCGAACGCGGACTCGATCAAGGCCATATCCGCAAAGTTCACGGCGGGCGCGACCTACGGCTACACCGCGATTGTGCTTCTGATTACGCTGGTGACTTCGCTGCTGATCTGGGTTTCGATCAACTTCGGCTTTGGCGGGACGGCGAAGTACAGCCAGATTTACGCGGTGAGCCTATACGCGAGCCTGGTGATGAACATTAAATTTCTGCTTGGGATTGTGGCGCTGTTCGCGGGGCTTGCGCCGGACTCGTTTCTGATTCAAAACCCGGTGGGGAGCAATGTGGGCTACTACCTGAGCAGCGATTTTCCCCTGTGGCTGCGGGCGTTGTGCATGCACCTGGATGTTTTCGAGATATGGTCGCTGGTGCTGTCGGTGATCGGCGTGGCGATTGTGGCGAAGGTCTCGAAAGGCAAGGCGGCGGTTGTGGTGGTGGGGTGGTGGGTAGTCTTTGTGCTGATTGCGACCGCGATTGCGGCGGTGCAGGGGTAGAAGCAGAGCTCAGGGCTCAGGGCTCAGGGCTCAGGAAGAAGCGGCGATCCGCGTTCAGCAAGGGTGGGGCGCTGATCCTTTTTGTGTCGAAGTGCGGGTCCCCTTCGGCAAGCTCAGGGCGGGCTCTCCACTTCGCTCCGGTCGGGATGACAAATTCCTGGTTTGTCACGATGGGGTGGACGGGCGTCGCTTTCAAAAGGGAATTCGGGCGGAGAGTATCAGGTTGTGGTTGTAGGCGTGATAGGCGGAGGCGGCGATTTGCATGCCGGCTCCGAGGGTCAGGCCGAGGCGGTGGTGG
>JBAUHD010000280.1:0-1959 GCA_049680085.1 Acidobacteriaceae bacterium | reverse complement strand
ATCTTTCCCGTCAGCCGTCCCCATCCCAACGGACTCCACACCAGCGCGCCGACCTTCTGGTCCAGCCCCAGCGGCATCAACTCCCACTCATACTCGCGCCCCGCCAGCGAGTAATACACCTGGTGCGCCACATACCGCGACCAGCCGTACCGCTCGCTCAACGCCAGCGACTTCATCAGGTGCCATCCTGAAAAATTTGAGCACGCGATGTAGCGAATCTTTCCCGCCCGCACCAATGTATTCAAAGTGTCCAGCGTCTCTTCCACCGGAGTCGTCGAGTCGAATCCGTGCATGTGGTACACATCGATGTGGTCCACGCCCAGCCGCTTCAGGCTCGCATTGACCGACTCGATCAAATGCAGCCGAGACGACCCGACATCGTTCGGCCCCTTGCCAAACCGGAACGTCGCCTTCGTCGAAATCAGCACCCGGTTGCGCTTCCCCGCAATCGCCTTGCCCAGAATCTCCTCCGACAGACCGTTGGAATACACATCGGCCGTGTCAAACAGATTCACTCCCGCGTCCAGGCAAAGGTCCACCAGCCGCGAAGCTTCCTTCACGCCCGATTCGCCCCACGCTTTGAAAAATTCGCTGCCGCCGCCAAACGTTCCCGCGCCAAAACTCAACGCCGAGACCTTCAACCCCGAAGAACCAAGCTGTCTGTATTCCATACGTGAATGGATGCGCCACTCCCGCATTGCGCTTCAACGAAACACAATAACGAAACACAATAAGGTACGATGGCACCAAGACAAATGCAGGACCTGCTCCAACATCTGCACCGAAACGGCGCCGCATTTCCGCTGAACGAAGTCGCGCTCAAGGCCGCCGTCGCCATCGCCGTCGGCATGCTCGTCGGCATCGAGCGCGAGTGGTCGCAGAAGGACATTGGCGTCCGCACCTTCGCCCTGGCCGCGCTGCTCGGCATGTTGTCCGCGCTCATTCCCGGCCCTCTGACCATTCTTTCCGCCGCGGCCGTCCTCATCATCATTGGATTCCTCAATTTCAGCCGGGCGGCGAACGCGGGCAAGCTCGAAGCCACCACCTCCATCGCCCTTATGCTGGTCTACGTCATGGGCGTGCTGGTGGGAGACGGGCACCTCTTCACCCCCGTGGCCTGCGCCATCCTCATCACCATCCTGCTCTCGCTCAAGCCGCAGCTACGCGCCTTCGCCGGCGACCTTCAGCCGCAGGAGATTCGCAGCGCGCTGCTGCTCGGCCTCTTCGGCTTTGTCATCTGGCCGCTGCTCCCCAACCGCTCCATCGATCCCTGGTCGCTCATCGACCCGCGTCAGGCCTGGATCATCGTCATCGTCGTGGCCTGCCTGGGCTTCGTCAACTACGTTCTGTTGCGCATTTACGGCTCCAAGGGCGTTTACACTACCGCGCTGCTCGGCGGCCTGGTCAACTCCACCGCCACCGTCGCGGAGTTGGCCACGCGCCTGCCTGCCGCCGGACTCGAAGACAAACTCGCACCCGCCGTCCTGCTCAGCTCCGCGGCCATGTACGTGCGCAACCTCGTCATCCTCGCTATCTTCGCGCAGGCCGCCGCGGCGCGCGCCTGGTTTCCCTTGCTGGTGATGGCGGGCATCTCGTTCTTCTGGATCATCAAACCCATGCGCGCCCAGCGCAAAGCCGCCGCGAATTCCGAAATACAAATCGAGCCGGAGGTAGCTGGAAAACACGCTCCGCTCCCCGGCCTCGGCTCGCCTGTTTCCATCGAAACCGTCCTGAAGTTCGCCGCGCTTTTTCTCGCCATCCAGATTGCCGGCACACTCGCCCAGCGCCACCTCGGCAGCTCCGGATTCCAGATCGTCAGCGTCATCGGAGGCCTCGTCAGCAGCGCCGGCACCACGGCCGCCGCCGCCGACCTCGCCTTCCACGGAAAGACTTCCGCCCTTCAGGCCGCCATCGCCGTCGTGCTCGCCTCCATCGCCAGCGTCGTCATCAATCTGCCCA
>JBAUHD010000279.1:0-6950 GCA_049680085.1 Acidobacteriaceae bacterium | reverse complement strand
GCACATACAGTCCTGGCAACGCAACGGATAGGACCCATGGAAAACGCGCACTCCCCCAAAAGACGGCACGCACACCAATGAGATGCGGGATGACGGCCGCTAACTGAAAATCTCCTTGACCTTCTCGAACAGACCCCTTGGCGTTGGATTGTTCTCAACCGTCATGGTCTCGCCGAGCTGGCGCAGTAACTCTTTCTGGACCTTGGTCAGCTTTTTCGGAGTCTGCACCATCACCTGCGCGATCAGGTCGCCGCGACCATGCTCGTTCAGGTAAGGAACTCCCTTGTTCCGCATCCTGAACTCGCGTCCGCTCTGCGTTCCCTCCGGGACCTTCAGCGCGGCCTCGCCTTCGAGTGTAGGGATCGTAATTTCCGCTCCGAGCGCCGCCTGCGCATAGGAGATGGGAATCTGGCAGTGCAGGTCGTGGCCGTCACGCTCGAAGAACTTATGCGTCTTCACCGACAGCACAATATAAAGGTCGCCGGAGGGCCCGCCGTTGCGTCCCTTGTCGCCTTCGCCCTGGTAACGAATCCGGGTTCCGTCTTCGACTCCCGCCGGGATCTTCACCGCGATCGTGTGCTCGCGCTCGACGCGCCCATCGCCCCGGCACATCTTGCATGGGTCGGCGATCACTGATCCCGTGCCTCCGCATGCGTTGCAGGTTCGCGCAATGGAGAAAAAGCCCTGCTGGTAGCGCACCTGTCCGCGCCCCTGGCACTGGGGGCAGGTGGCCGGGCCGCGCCCGTTGGCGGTGCCCAGCCCATTGCAGTCCACGCACGAATCCATGCGCTGGATCGTGATTTCCGTCTCCTTGCCGAAGACCGCTTCTTCAAATTCAATCGTCTGGTCAAAGCGCAGGTCGCGGCCCTTCTGCGCGCGCGACTGCCGGCGGCCGCCGCCGCCCATGTTGAAACCGAACAGGTCTCCGAAAATATCGCCCAGGTCCTGGAAATCGACGAAAGGATTTCCCTGCTGGCTGGCGCCTGACACGCCCGCGTGGCCGTAGCGGTCGTAGGCCGCGCGCTTTTCGGGGTCGCTCAGCACCTGGTAGGCTTCGCTGCACTCCTTGAATTTCTCTTCGGACGAATGGTCGCCCGGATTACGGTCGGGGTGATATTGCATCGCCAGCCTGCGATAGGCGGTCTTCAACTCCTGGTCGGAGGCCGTGCGGCTGACGCTCAACACTTCGTAGTAATCGACTTTAGTCACGTTTGCGGTTGTACTCATGCTTCCTTCTGTTGCGGGTTGCTGGCGACGCGCACCATGGCGGGACGCAGCAGCCGGCCCTTGATCCGGTAGCCACGCCGTACTTCATCAAACACCTGGTGGTCGGGAACGTCGGGCTTCTCGACCATCTCGATGGCCTCATGCACGCGCGGGTCGAACTCGGCCCCCACAGCCTCCACCGGCTGCACATTGAGCGTGCGCAAGGCCTCTTCCATCTGCTTCACGATCAATTCCACCCCGGCCCGCAACTGCTCCGCCGATCCGGTTGACTTGAGCGCCAGGTGGAAATTGTCCAGCACGGGCAGAAACAATTCCACGGCTCCGGCCACGGCGAACTCGCGAAACTCATTGCGCTCCCGCGCTTCCCGCTTGCGTGCATTTTCAAATTCAGCCTGGAGCCTGGCCAGCCGGTCGAGCAGCGAATCGCGCTCAATCTTGACTCGCTCGTACTCCTCCTGCGGGACCATTCTGGTTTCCGCAGGCGCAGCTTCGCCGGGTTTCGCGCCGCCTTCTGTTATGGATTCCCCAGAGGCCCCACTGGATTCAACCACTGGTTCCACCTGCGCCATTTCATCCTTGGGCTCCGTCTCCGGCGACGTCTGCAATGAATCGTCCTTCATCTTTCTATCGACAAAAATTCTTCGGCTCATAATTATAAATTCCGCGCTTCCATAGTCTATCGTGTGCCAGGAACGCGGCCCTTCGGGGGAGAAAGAGCGGGCGCCCGCGCGGGGCCGGTTTTAGTTCTCCTGGAACATTTTGTCTGACAGTTGCGCGATATAGGCCACCGCATTCATTGTTTCCTCATATTGGATGCGGGTCGGCCCGATTACCGCGACGGTGCCCACGTTCGCGGGCGAGGCGATCAGCACCAGGTTCTCCATCCCCGGAGCCGCCTCTTCCAGCCCCACCACCACGCGCACGGCCTGTTGCCGTGCGTCCACATAGGCGTTCAGCAGCTCGATGAGCCGCTGCTTGGCTTCGAGGGCGGTCAGCATCATCCGCAGCCGCTCGTGGTCGGTTTCGCCGGAGAGCAGGTTGGCCACGCCCTCCACAAAAATGACCGGGCCGGCGGCATCGCTCTGAAATGCACCCTTGCGGTAAAGCTCGTTCACGGCCCTCATCAGCCGGTCATATTCGGTGCGCTCTTCGTCGATTCGGCGGTCAAGTTCCACGCGGATCCGGTTCATCGACCAGCCATGAAAATTCTCATTCAAGAAACGTGCGGAAGCCTCAAGCTCCGCCATCGGCAGGTCGCGGTCCAGTTGCAGCACACGGTCCTGCACGGCGCCCGCCGTCGTCACCACCACGGCCAGCACGCGCCCCGCGCTCAGACGGGAGAAGTGAATATGCTCCAGCATCTGGGCCTCGCGCATGGACGCCAGCGCCACGCCCACTCCGCTGGAAACCAGAGCCAGCACGTGCGAAGTCCTCTCCAGAAACTGCTGGCTTGAACCCACGCCCGCAAAGCTGTCATCGATCTGTTCGCGCCGCTCCGGAGCCAGGCTCGCGGCGCACGCCGTCCCCGCCAGTTGCCCGACGTAAAACCGAAATGCCCGCGCCGTCGGAATCCGCCCCGAGGAAGTGTGCGGCTGGTTCAGCAGCCCCGCCTCGCCCAGCGCCGCCATGGTGTTGCGGAGGGTCGCCGCCGACATGCCTTCCTGGTTCCCGAACTGCCGCGCCAGCGCCTGGGAAGCCACAGGCTCGCCGGTCGCAATATAGTTCTCGATAATGGCTGTCAGGACCAGCCGCTCGCGCGCGCCGATCCGCTGCTCGGAAATCATCCCGCTCCCAGCCTCCGCAGAGGGAGGCTTCTCGTTTCTAAGTCTATGGTGCGCCAAAATCAGGGTCAATGAAGCTGAAGGGGAAAGGCGAAGCGATAGGCACTGCGTATTGCGCCGATTTGGTTCCTTTATCGTTTGGCTTTTCCCGTTTCCACCACCACCGGGAGCAAATCGTAGACCTCGATGGCCCCATTCCGCAATATGGCAAACCGGCACCCGTCGGCGGTGAGCGCGAAGTTCTGCCCCGCGCTCAAAATGGGAGAAGCGTCTTTCACCAACGCCAGCTTGCCGGTTTTGGTATCGAAGACGCCCACCGGCTGCGATGCCACGTTTTCCCCGTCGGGGGTGTCGAATCCCGCCATGGGGCGGCTGGTCTCCAGCGACTCATACGCGAACCGGCTGCCGTCCTCCGAGGACTCAAACTGCGGCCATACGTACTTCGACTCCCACTGCTCCTGCCACAGAACCTCGCCATGGATCGAAAGCGCGCTCACCGCATTGCCGCCGCCCCTCACCGGGCAAGTTTGCGCCAACACCACGTCGGCGCTCAACGACACCAGTTGCGGAGCGCAGGAGGACTTCACCGTGCCGATGACCGCCGTCGTCTTGTCCAGCATCTCTCTCTTGATCACCCAATCCCCGGGCTTCTTTCCCTCGTCCATATCCAGAACGCCGTTCTCCAGCAGCGGCACGCCAGCCGGGTTCAGAAACTCGGCCTGGCCCAGCAATTCGCGCTCGCCCGGTCGCACCAGCGCCATCTGCGTGCGAAACCGCCGCACTCCTTCGGGCGCGATCAACGACGGAGGCGGAGTTGAGTCGCCATCCCCCTCCGTTGCGCCCTTTTTCGCGGGCAAATATTTCTTGATCTCCAGCATCAGCAGCCCGCGCCCCGGAGAAACCTCCACCCCCTGCAGGTCCGTGTCGAACGTCAGGTAAGGCCGGAGCACAAGGCTTTTGTCGGTGAGCAACAACGAGTTGCGCACCCGCACCAGAAATGTCCCATTCCGAAGTGCCCACAGATAGCGCCCCCGGTCGTGCATTCGCCAATCGGCCTGCTGCAATACCTTGCCCGTCTTGATCTCCAGCACCACGGCATGGATCAACTGATCACTGTCGTCCGGCGGGTCGCCGGGAATCCGCCGCAGCAGCGCGTTCACATGAAACGTAAAAAGCAGGTGGTCCTTGTCAATAAAGTTGAGCGTGGCGAAGGACAGCCTGGAACTGAGGTAGGCCGGGCTGGGCGCAACAAAGCCCAGCGGAGCCACCGGTATCCGCGCTGCCGGAGCCTGCCCGTTCGCGGAATCATTGCCGGAAGCGCCCTTCGCCTTCTGGATTGCCGACTGCGCGACAGCGGTCCACGCCATGCTCGCAGACAGCAGCAGCGCCGCAACAACAGCCCTCTTCCTTGCCGACCGCTCGCCCATTCGCCCCATACCGACTATTCTCCGGGGTTCGCTCGTCCAATTTCAAACGTATACCCAGTTACGCGCCGCATGGTTGAAAGCATCTCTGGGAAGGGTGAAAATCAATTTCCCAAAGTAAACTGTCACCAATGCCTGCCGAACTCAAACAGCGCGCGCCTGCGACGGTTTCCTTTCTGGGTTACGGCTCCTGCGCGCTTGCCGGAACCTGCTGGGGAACCGGCTTCTACTTCGGCAAAATCGCGCTTACTCAACTCAACGTGGGGCACATGGTGCTCTACCGGTTTCTGTTCGCCTGCCTCGGGCTCCTGCCCCTGCTGCGTCCCGCCCGCTTCAGCCGCAAAGATTGGCTGCTGCTGCTGCTTACGGCCTTCCTGGGAATTCCGCTCCAGTTCATGATCCAGTTCTACGGCCTCTCGCTCACCACCGTCAGCCACGCCTCCCTCATGGTGGGAACGATGCCCGTCATCCTTGCCGTCGGCGCAACCCTCTTCACTCGCGAGCGCCTCAACCGCATTGGATGGATCGCCTTGGCCGGCTCGACCGCGGGCGTCGCCCTCATCTCGCTCGGCAGTACCCATCGCGAACCCACCGGGCACGGCGCCTCCTTCTACGGAGACATGCTTGTCATCCTCTCTCTGATCATCGCGCTCGCCTGGGTTCTTCTCAGCCGCGACCTGATGCACCGCAACTCGCCCACCGCCGTCACCGTCTGGACCATCCTCACCGGGACCGTGATGCTCGCCGCGTGGGTTCTTCTGTTAGACGGACCGCCCCCGGTCAGGGGCATCCACACGCAGGTCTGGATCGCCTGTGCCGCCGGCGGCCTTCTCTGCACCTCCGCCGCAACGTTCCTCTGGAACTGGGGCATCCACCACGTCCCAGCCTCGCGCGCCGGAGTCTTCCTGAATATCGAACCCGCGCTGGGCTCGATTCTGGGAGTGGAGTTGCTGGGGGACAAGCTCGGCCCCGACATCTGGCTCGGTGGTGCACTCATCCTCGCCGCCGCGATTGTGCTGACCACCACGGGCAACAAGCATGAACCCTAAATGATCTTGGAATAAGAAAATGCCCGCGGTTTATCGCGGCAGTAATCAGAACCGCCAGACACCGCGCCTCACCCGAACCTTGCCCGCCCGACCTTCTGCCGGAAATCGGTTCCGTTCATCTGCACCGTGACGCACATCTCCGTCAGCCGGGACCGCATGCGTTCGCCAATGCGGTCGCCCAGAGTCTCGTCGCGCATGGCGGCCCGCGGACCTGTCGCCACGCCGCCCGGCGGAGCGTCGGCGTAATTCGTCGTGATGATGGTGGTCCGTTTGTCGTTGTAGCGCGTGTTCAGAATATGGGCCACCGTGTCCCACACCCATTCCGTCGGCTTCGACGCGCCCAGCTCATCGAGCACCAGCACTTCAGCCTCGAAGACCGGGCGCAGAATCTCGAGTTCCGTGGTCGCCACCTGAGGATTGTAGGAGTGCTGAATCTCTTTCAGCAGCTCGCGATAGTCGCAGAACAGCCCGCGCACGCCCTTCTCCACAATCAGCGAGTGCAGAATCCCGACCGCCAGATGCGTCTTGCCCACGCCAATCGAGCCGGTCAGCAGCAGGCCGTGGCTCTCGGTCGTGACCGGATAGCCATCCACAAACTGATGCGCCGTGAGCTTAGCCACGACCAGCGATGGATCAAAGAGCGAGCCGGTTTCGTAGCTCTCAAACAGACAATGCCGGTAGCGCCGTGGAATGTGCGCGCGCTCCAGCAGCGCACTTAGCCGAACTTCATGGCGGCAGTCGCAGGCTTCGGCGGCAAAGCGCCCATCGGCGCGCCTCACCACGATCATCCCCATCCCGTCGCACTTTGGACACACTTCAGCCATACTTCTTCAGCCAAGTATCGCAGATCAGCCAGCTGGAATTGCCTTAGGAAAACAGGGACATTCTGTGCAGGACTCGGTAGAATCTTCCTACGGAGCCAAGATGCGATTTGAAGTCGAATTCGACCGCGAAGAGGATGGCCGCTGGATTGCCGAAATCGCCAGCCTTCCCGGAGCCCTGGCCTATGGAGAAACCCGCGAGAGCGCCCTGGCGGCGGCAGAGGCGATTGCGTTACGAGTGTTAGACTGCTAACCGTTTTCCAGCTGACCGCTCTTTAACTGAGCGCCCGTCAGCCCTTCACCGCCGCCGCGCCTGCGCCAATGACCGCGATGGCAGAATCTTCCGGCAGCACCTCGAGCGAGTAGCTTTGCAGCGGGCTCATTTTCACCATCTCGTAGAGACACTCCTTCAGCCGCGCCAGATCCAGCCTTGCGATGTTGCGTCCGGTGAAATAAAAACGCCCCGGCCCTTCGAGATGAATCTGCGAAGCGGTGGCTGCGGCCACTGCGCGGTGCCATAAGTCCACAAAGTCGGCGCAGCGGCGGTCGCCCTGGCGGGCGTGGGCGAAGATTTCGTCCGGCTCCAGATCAAGAAACCGCAGCCGCATGGCCCGATGACCCATGATGCCTTCCAGATGCCCCTTGCCA
>JBAUHD010000278.1:0-5251 GCA_049680085.1 Acidobacteriaceae bacterium | reverse complement strand
GACGGCCTGAGCGGCGTGCGGGTGGCGGACGCCTCGGAGCATGGTTCGCGCTAGTATTCGCCGCGGCGGGCAATCGGCCTCGCGGGGTGGTAGTCTCAAACTGAATGGTCTTTTCGCTTCGCTCCGTTGGCCGCTATGCCGGACTGGCGGCCTGCTCTCTGCTTTTTGCGGCACCCTGCGTTTTCGCGCAAGCCGCGACTCCTGCTGCAAAGAATTCCAATGTTCCGAAGCCCCTGCTCCCCGCCGGGTTTTCCGGATGGGCGGAGCAGGGCGCTCCCACAACTGGCGTCGCTCCGGCCGCCGTGGACGCGAGCAACGCCCAGGTCCTGACCGAATTCGGCTTGAAGGACTTTGCCGAAAGCGAATACCGCCACGGAAGCAGCCTGGCGCATCTGCGCGTGATGCGCTTCGCCGACGCCACCGGAGCCTACGGCGCATTCACCTTCTACCGCAAGTCCGATATGAAGCCCGAGACTATCGGCAATGGCGCGGCAGCCAACGCGCACGAGGCCGTCTTTTGGATCGGCGCCACGCTGGTCGATGCGACGTTCGATCCATCCGCAGCGCCGTCCGAGGCTTCTCTCAAGGCGATGGCGACGAAGCTGCCGCCTGCCGCCGGTTCCAGCGGAGTCCCTCCCACGCTGCCCGGATATCTTCCGGCCAAGTCGCTCGACCCATCCACCGTGCGCTACGCGATTGGCCCGGCGGCCTACGCACAAGGCGGAGGCGTTCTTCCCGCCAGCGCCATCGACTTCGGCCAGGATGCCGAAGTGGTCACGGCGCAATACTCTTCAGCCAATGGCGGCGGAACGCTGACTTTGATCGAATACCCAACGCCGCAAATGTCGATCCATGCCGAGCAGGCGATGAGCGCCCTGCTGAAAGGACCGTTGCCGCCATCGCTGCGGCCAGGCAGTCCCTCCGCGCTGGGCGTGCGCCGCAGCGGCCCCATCGTCGCGGTGACAAGCGGCAACTTTTCCAGCGCCGAGTCGCGGGCGCTGCTCGCGCAGGTGAACTACCAGGCCGTCGTCACGTGGAACAAAATCCGCACCACCAAGGGCGAAGTCAAGCGGGCGGCGGAGATGCTGCAGGGCATCGGATACCTCACGGCCCTCCTGATCGCCTGCTCGCTGCTGCTTGCGTCGTTCCTCGGCGGAGGCCGGGCGTTGTGGCGCATTCTCCGCGGTAAGCCCGCCTCCTCGGTGTACGAGGAAGACTTCATCAGCCTCAACCTGAGTGGTTGGAATCCTGGTTCGCCGCGAAAACTGCCTTAGAGCCGGTGCATTCGTTTGGATAAACCGATGAATATAAAGGTATTAGACAAGAAATCCTCCGCAGCCAGCGAATAAGGAGCGAACAAAATCGGGCCGGAAGGCGAATTTTAGCCATTTCTAAGTAACTGAATTCAGGATATTTAAAAGTTCCCCGATTTTGCCTTGACACCCTCCGCCCTCGACCATAGTATTTCGCCAGAAAGTTCTGATGGCTTTGCCTCCGTTGGAACTATTCTCCCTAAAGAAAAGGCCGCCCCGTTGCCGGGCGGCCTTTTCATGTCTGGACGGGTATCTCTGGAGCACAAATCTGCTGGGAGCCAATCCCCGAAAACGCTATCGTAATATGCGGGGAAAAGGTCCGTAAATCTATAAGCGTTGAGAGGTCAATCATCCCTTCTAGAACCTGCACCCGCTACAGTATCCGCTACAGGGCTTCTTGCTCAAGGAAGGTCTGAGGCTGAAGAATCTTTATGCCCTGAAAAGGATGCAGCGCGAGCAGGTCTGAATCGCCAGTGATGATGTGAGTCGCGTGGCCACTCACCTCCAGCGAGAGAAACTTATCGTCCTTCGGATCGCGGCAAGCTGCTGTCTCAATGTCTGGATCGACCCATTGGGACTCGCGGGTTAACGCCGCTAGGAAAAGCCGAACTTCTTCATCGCTGATGTAGCGGCGGAACTGCTTTCGGTTCAGAACATGGTAGAGTTCGGCGAGCGTCGCGAAGGAAAGCAGAATTGGCCCGTTCCGGCGCGCCATATGAGCGCCCGGCGCGGCTTCGATTCAGGCGATAGCAGGGCGCTGATGAAGACGTTTGTATCGAAAACGCAGCGCAATTACGCGCCCTTCAGGAGCGAATCCAGTATCTCCGGCGTAAGCCCCCTGGCTTCGGCCTTGCGCCCTGTGTCTTCGAGCACCTGCTCTAAGGAAGGAGGCTCGCTAGCCGCCAGCTCGCGCAGCCAGAGACTCAGCAACGCCTGAATCTTCCGCTTTTCCTCATCGCGCACAGCGCTGTAGGCCCGCGCCGTTTGCGGGTCGAGTGGAATCGTAATGGTGCGGTTCCGCATGAGAAAGGCTCCAATGCGATTGTACGGCAGGCAGACGTGGGATAGCCTCCCCATTCGAACTGCGATGTTCGTTCCGTGTCGTGCCGGAAACACTGCAATGAGCGGGCGAAAAGCGGCGGAAAAGGCAGCCACCCGCTACAGTACTCGCTACAGTGGTTTGATTGAAGAATGCGCGAATGCGCTAAATGAATGTTTTCAATGGTCGGGGCGGAGGGATTCGAACCCCCGGCCCTCTGCTCCCAAAGCAGATGCGCTACCAGGCTGCGCTACGCCCCGACTTCCAAAATTGTATCGCAGCGGGTGGGCCGGACTACGCCTTCCCCAGCACCCACAACGAGAGCCACACAATCACGAAGACCGGAATCGCGAAAATGACGAACAACATAAGCGCGATGCAGAACAGAAATACGTAGTCCTTCCATGTATGACGGTGGGGCTGGCGCAGGTGGCGCGTGAGCAGCTTATAGTTGCGGCGGTTGGCCTTCCAGGCGATGTCGAAGGCGTCGCCAACCAGCGGAACCATCCCAACCAGCACATCAATGGCCACGTTGACGACCATGCGCGCCAGCGTGACATAGGGCACGCCGCGAAACCATGCCGCGATGACGATGATGCTGGAGGCGAGCCCGGCCAGCACATCTCCCACAAACGGCACCAGCCCGATCAGCCCGTCGATGCCGAAGCGAATGGGCGTGCCGGGAATGCGGAACCAGTCGTCGAGCACATGCGCGAGCAGGTCGAGATTCTCGTCCGTAAACACGGACCGGCCCACGCGCGTTCGCGAGTTTGAACTGGGCTTTCGCGGTTGGAGAATCTCAGGTTCCATGCGGTGCGGCGGGGACGTTTCAGCGTGTTTCCACGCGGCGAGGAGCGGCGGAAGGCCCTGAATGCAATGCTATAATCAGGCTTGGCACGGCGGTTATAGTTCAGTGGCAGAACGCCTGACTGTGGCTCAGGATGTCGTGGGTTCGATCCCCACTAGCCGCCCCAGATTCCTTTCCGAAGACCCCAGTGACCGGTGATAAAAAGCGTGCCCGCCCGCGCGGCGAAATTTATGCCGGATGCTCCGGCTGGGCCTACCCAAGCTGGAAGCCTGACTTCTACCCCTCCTCCATTCCCGCGAAAAAGCTGCTTGCATACTACGCCACGCGGCTTAACTCGGTCGAGGTGAACTACACCTTCCGCAGCCTGCCTTCCGCCTCCACCGTCCAGGCATGGCTGGATGCAACGGGCAACGATTTTCGATTCTCCTTCAAGGCCCCACAGCGAATCACGCATATCCTCCGATTGAAAAATTGCGGTGAGGCTCTGGAGCATTTCGCGCGCGCTCTCGCTCCTGTTGCCGAAGCCAACCGGCTGGGCGTGATCCTGTTTCAGCTTCCGCCGAACTTCAAATCGGATGCCGAGCGGCTCGATACATTCCTGAAGGAAGCGAAAAGACTGGGCTTCCGTTTGGCCTTTGAATTTCGACATGAGTCGTGGTTCTCCGCTGACACTTACTCCACGCTGCGCGCCCACAGCGCCGCATTGTGCCTTGCCGAAAGCGATGATCTGGCAACTCCGGACGAACACACCGCGCCTTTCACCTGCTACCGCCTTCGCAAGAGCGAGTATTCCGCCGAGGACCTCGCGGCGATCCGCTTCAAGCTGCGCGCGCGGGCTGAGGAAGGCGATGTCTTCGCCTACTTCAAACACGAAGATGCGCCCACTGGAGCGCTTCGCGCGGTGAGCGTTATTGAAGGGCTGCGCGGCGCATGAGCACTGTAGCGGAAAACTGGCTTACGCCGTTCCTGTGCCGGCCCCTGCTGAGCAACGGACACTTGCAGACGCTGGCCGGGAATTTTCTGCCCCGGAAATACATGCTGCCCGAGCCGGAGCGTCTGCTGGTTGAGGTCGAGGGCCCGGTTTCCGGCTATGGACCAAGCTATGTACTATGCCACTGCCATTGGCAGCCGGAAGAGGTCCGCTCGCAGCGGCTTACCGTGGTTCTGGTGCATGGGCTGGAAGGCTCGTCCAATTCGAAGTACATGATCGGCAATACGGCGCGCGCGCTGGCGGCTGGCTTCAACGTGGTGCGGATGAATATGCGAAGCTGCGGCGGCACGGACGACATTTGCCCGACGATTTACCACTCCGGGCGCTCAGGCGATGTGGCGGCGGTCTTCAACAAAATCGTCGAGATGCACAAGCTGGAGGCGATTGCCCTGGTCGGCTACTCGATGGGCGGCAACCTGGTTCTGAAATTCGCGGGAGAAACCGCCGCCGCGCCGCCGAAGCAGTTGAAGGCGCTGGTGGGCGTTTCTCCTTTGATGGACCTTGCCCTTTCCTCCGCCGCGCTGCATGAGCGGCAGAACCGCGTCTACGAGTGGCATTTTCTCCGCAACATGGTCGCACGGGTGCGGCGGCGAATGGCGCTGTATTCGAAAATCTACGGCGGCGCGGAACTCGCGAAAATCCGCAGCATGAGGCTCTTCGACGATCACATCGTCGCGCGCTACGGCGGCTTTGCCAGTGCCGAGGACTACTACGAGAAGGTTGCCAGTTCCCATTTCGCGGACAAGCTCAGCGTGCCCACGCTGATCCTGCATTCGGCGGACGACCCATTTATCCGCCTGCTGCCAACCACGCGCGCGGCCTTGATTGCGAATCCCAACGTGACCTATATCGAGACCGAGGGCGGTGGCCACTGCGCTTTTCTGGAGGCGACCCGAAACGGCGACGACGGACGATGGGCGGAGAGAACGCTTCTCGGCTTCCTCCAGGCGCGGGCGCATGGAAGCTGATTGGTCCGTGGAGGTCGGCCCGGGCCTGCTATGCATCGAGGCTTCCTGGGAAGGCTTCGTCGATCTCGGAAGCTCGCCGGAGAAGCTCGCGTCCATTGAAGAAGCGCGGAGGCATTCCGCAATCCGCAAAGC
>JBAUHD010000277.1:0-10728 GCA_049680085.1 Acidobacteriaceae bacterium | reverse complement strand
CGCGGCCATTTCTTCGGCTTCGCCTTCCTGGCGCATGAGTTCGAGTTCGCGTTCGGCTTCTTCGTAGGCGGTCTGGACTTCCTGCTGGACCTTCTCGGCGGCTTCTTCCAGTTCGGGTGAGAGCTGGATGTTGCGGTAGTATTCCATGCCGGTTCCGGCGGGGATGAGACGGCCTACGATGACGTTTTCCTTGAGGCCGCGCAGGTTGTCGATGGCTCCGTTGATGGAGGCTTCGGTCAAGACACGCGTGGTCTCCTGGAAGCTGGCGGCCGAGATGAAGCTGTCGGTCGAGAGCGAGGCCTTGGTGATGCCGAGCAGGAGCGGACGGCCGATGGCCGGGCGTCCTCCTTCGGCGATGGCCTTTTCGTTTTCCTGCCGGAAGCGGAACTTGTCGATCTGCTGTTCGAGCAGGAAGCTGGTGTCGCCCACGTCCTCGATCTTCACCCAGCGGAGCATCTGCCGGACGATGGTTTCGATGTGCTTGTCGGAGATGGTGACGCCCTGGAGACGGTAGACTTCCTGGATTTCGTTGACCAGGTAGGCCTGCAGCTCCTTTTCGCCGAGCACGGCGAGAATGTCATGCGGGTTGAGGGGACCGTCCATGAGGGGCTCGCCGGCCTTGAGGCGTTCGCCCTCCTGCACGTTGACGTGGATGCCGCGGGGGACGGAGTATTCCTTTTCCTCTCCGTTGTCGGCGGTGACGTAGATTTTGCGCTGTCCTTTGGCGACTTCGCCGAACTTGACCACACCGTCAATCTCCGAAATGATGGCGGTTTCGCGCGGCTTGCGTGCTTCGAAGAGCTCGACGACGCGGGGCAGACCGCCGGTGATGTCCTTGGTGCGCGTGGTTTCGCGCGGGATTTTGGCAAGGATGTCGCCGGGGAAAACCTCGTCTCCGTCCTGCACCATGAGGTGAGCGCGTGAGGGCATGAGATAGCGCTTGTTGCCCTTGGTTCCCTTGATGACCAGGGTGGGCTGGCGCTTTTCGTCGGAGGCTTCGGCGACGACCAGGCGCGAGAGGCCGGTGACTTCATCGACTTCCTCGTTGAGGGTGATGCCTTCCTGGAGGTCCTTGAACTGGACGGTTCCTCCGATTTCGGTGAGGATGGCGAAGGTGTAGGGGTCCCACTCGGCGAGGAGCTGGCCGAGTTTGACGGCGGCGCCTTCCTCGACCTTGAGCTTGGCTCCGTAGACGATCTGGTAGCGTTCCTTTTCGCGGCCGCGCTCGTCGAGGATGGCAACGGCTCCGGAGCGGTTCATGGCGACCAGGTCACCCTGCTTGGAGCGCACGGAGACGAGATTGATGAAGCGCACGGTCCCGTTGTTGCGGGCGTCGAGGCGCGACTGCTCGGAGACACGCGACGCGGTTCCGCCGATGTGGAAGGTGCGCATGGTGAGCTGCGTTCCCGGCTCGCCGATGGACTGGGCGCCGATGACGCCGACGGCCTCGCCGAGTTCGACCATGCGGCCGGAGCCGAGGTTGCGCCCGTAGCAGAGGATGCAGACGCCGCGGCGGGACTCGCAGGTGAGCACAGAGCGAATTTTGACGCGCTCGATGCCAGCGGCCTGGATGGCGGAGGCGAGGTCCTCGTTGATTTCCTGGTTCACGTCAACGATGACGTTGCCCTCGAAATCCTTGAGGCGTTCGAGGGAGACGCGGCCAATGATGCGGTCGCGCAGCGGCTCGATGATTTCGCCGGACTCGACGATGGGGGTGACGTAGATGCCTTCGACGGTGCCGCAGTTCTGCTCGGAGACGATGACATCCTGCGCCACGTCGACGAGGCGGCGGGTGAGGTAGCCGGAGTCGGCGGTCTTGAGGGCAGTGTCAGCGAGGCCCTTGCGCGCGCCGTGCGTCGAGATGAAGTATTCGAGCACGGTGAGCCCTTCACGGAAGTTGGCGGTGATGGGGGTCTCGATGATTTCGCCGGAAGGCTTGGCCATGAGGCCGCGCATTCCGGAGAGCTGACGAATCTGCTGTTTGGATCCGCGAGCGCCAGAGTCGGCCATGATGTAGACGGGGTTCATGGTGCCGGCTTTGTCGGCGTTCTTCATGTTGTTGAACATTTCGTCGGCGACCTTTTCGGTCACGGACGACCAGAGCTGAATGACCTTGTTGTTGCGCTCGCCGTTGGTGATGGCTCCGTCGAGATACTGCTGCTGGATGGTGAAGCGCTGCTTTTCGGCCTCGCGGACGACGGGGTACTTGGTCTCCGGGATAACCATGTCGTCGAGGCCGACGGAGAGGCCGCTGAGGGTGGCGTAATGGAAGCCCAGTTCCTTGATGCGGTCGAGCATTTTGACCGTGACTTCAAGGCCAAGGTTCAGATAGCAGTAATTGACGAGCTGGCCGATACCCTTCTTCTTGAGCAGGCCGTTGATGTAGGGCATTCCGGCGGGCAGCGAATCGTTGAGGATGGCGCGGCCGACGGTGGTCGAGATGAACTGCTTGTCATACTCGACGGGCTCGGTGTGGGTGATGTCCTGATCGTCGTAGGCGGTGGTCATGTCGAGGACCGGGCCCGAGTAGCGGAGGCGAATGGGCGTGAGGGTCTCGACTGCCTTCGCTTCGAGGGCCATCAGCACTTCTTCGATGTTGGCGAAGACGCGGCCTTCGCCCTTGCCTCCGGTTTTGGCCTTGGTGAGGTAGTAGAGGCCGAGCACCATGTCCTGCGTAGGCACGGTGATGGGCTGTCCGGAGGCCGGCGACAGGATGTTGTGCGAGGCGAGCATGAGGACGCTGGCCTCGACCTGCGCTTCCGGCGAGAGCGGGATGTGCACGGCCATCTGGTCGCCGTCGAAGTCGGCGTTGAAGGCGGTGCAGACGAGCGGGTGAATCTTGATGGCCTTGCCTTCGACAAGCACGGGCTCGAACGCCTGGATGCCGAGGCGGTGCAGGGTTGGGGCGCGGTTGAGCAGCACGGGATGGTCCTTGATGACTTCCTCAAGGATGTCCCACACGATGGGCTCCTGCATTTCGACCATCTCTTTGGCCTGCTTGATGGTGGTGCAGTTGCCGGTCTGCTCGAGGCGGTGATAGATGAAGGGCTTGAACAGCTCGAGCGCCATCTTTTTGGGCAGGCCGCACTGATGGAGCTTGAGTTCGGGGCCGACGACGATGACCGAGCGTCCGGAATAGTCGACGCGCTTGCCGAGCAGGTTCTGGCGGAAGCGGCCCTGCTTGCCCTTGAGGGTGTCGGAGAGCGACTTGAGCGGGCGGTTGTTCGCGCCGCGCAACACGCGGCCGCGGCGGCCGTTATCGAAGAGGGCGTCGACAGCTTCCTGCAACATGCGCTTTTCGTTGCGCACGATGACCTCGGGCGCATGGAGGTCCATGAGCTTTTTGAGGCGGTTGTTGCGGTTGATGACGCGGCGATAGAGGTCGTTGAGGTCCGACGTGGCGAAGCGTCCGCCGTCGAGCGGCACCAGCGGGCGCAGTTCCGGCGGGATGACCGGGATGACGTCGAGGATCATCCACTGCGGCTTGTTGCCGGATTTGCGGAAGGCTTCGACGACCTTGAGGCGCTTGGAGTACTTGAGGCGCTTCTGGAGCGAGGTTTCGGTCTTCATGCGCTCGCGCAGCTCGACCGAGAGCTCCTCGATGTCGACGCGCTTGAGCAATTCCTTGATGGCCTCGGCGCCCATCATGCCCTTGAAGCCGGTGGGGCGGAACTGGGCGTCGATTTCGCGGAACTTGGTTTCATCCTTGATGATTTCGTGGTCTTTCACGGGCGCGTCGCCGGGATCGACGACGACGTAGCTCTCGAAGTAGAGGACGGACTCGAGGTCGCGGAGCGAAATATCAAGCAGGTGGCCGATGCGCGACGGGAGTCCCTTGAAGAACCAGACGTGGGAGCAGGGCGAGGCTAGCTCGATGTGTCCCAGGCGCTCGCGGCGGACCTTGGAGACGGTGACTTCGACGCCGCACTTGTCGCAGATGACGCCGCGGTGCTTCATGCGCTTGTACTTGCCGCAGAGGCACTCCCAGTCGGTGACGGGGCCGAAGATGCGGGCGCAGAAGAGTCCGTCGCGCTCCGGCTTGAAGGTGCGGTAGTTGATGGTTTCCGGCTTGGTGACTTCGCCGTGCGACCAGCTGCGGATTTTTTCCGGAGAGGCAAGCTGGATGCGAATGGCGTCAAAGTCGGTGATGGGGCTTGTCAGTTCAAATGGGCTGGAACGGTACAAGGTGTTCCTCCTGGAGCAGCTTTTAGCTATTAGCTTTTAGCTCCTAGCTTGGGCTGTGGTTGCTACGGTTCTTTGCGTGCGGCCTCTATTCTTAAGGAGGCCGCTAAAATCTGTTCTTACAGCAGCTTCTAGCTAGAAGCTAAGAGCTAGCAGCTAGAAGCTGCCCTTTTAATCGGCGGCTGCGACGGTGGGCAGCGGCAGTTTTTTGGCTTCGCCGGTGTCCGTCATCTTGATTAGCTCCACGTCGAGGCAGAGCGATTGTAGCTCGCGGATGAGCACGTTGAACGACTCGGGCACGCCGGGCTCGATGGCCGCCTCACCCTTGACGATGGCCTCGTAAATCTTGGTGCGGCCAAAAACGTCGTCAGACTTGGCGGTGAGCAACTCTTGAAGTATGTAAGCAGCCCCATAAGCTTCGAGGGCCCAGACTTCCATTTCTCCGAAGCGCTGCCCGCCGAACTGCGCCTTGCCGCCCAGCGGCTGCTGGGTGATGAGCGAGTAGGGCCCAATGGAGCGAGCGTGAATCTTGTCGTCGACCAGGTGCGACAGCTTGAGCATGTAAATGTAGCCGACCGTGACAGGCTGCTCGAACTGATCGCCGGTCATGCCGTCGAACAGGTTGGTCTTGCCCGAAGTCGGCAGCCCGGCCGCTGTGAGCAGAGCCTTGATCTCGGTTTCCTTGGCTCCGTCGAAGACCGCGGTGCCGAACCAGATGCCGTGTTCCATGCCGCGGCCGACGCGGAGCACCTGCTCGTCATCAAGCTCGAGCAACTGGCGCAGTGCGGCGGTTTTGGCGAAGCGCTCCTTGAAGACTTCGCGGATGTTGTTGGCGTCCTGGTTCTTTTTGATGATCTCGGCAATCTGCTTACCCAGCTCGTACGCGGCCCAGCCCAGATGGGTTTCGAGAATCTGGCCGACGTTCATACGGGATGGCACGCCGAGCGGGTTGAGGATGATCTCAACCGGCGTGCCGTCGGGCAGGTAGGGCATGTCCTCTTCGGGCAGGATGCGCGAAATGACGCCCTTGTTGCCGTGGCGTCCGGCCATCTTGTCGCCGACGGAAAGCTTGCGCTTCATGGCGATGTAGACCTTGACCAGCTTGATGACGCCGGGAGCCAGTTCGTCGCCCTTCTGCAGCTTGCTGATTTTCTCGTTGGTGATCTTGCGCAGAACGTCGATCTGGCGCGAGGTCATCTCTTCGATCTCATCGATCTGCTCGTTGACGCGCGGGTCCTTGTCGGCATAGCGGATGCGCTTGAGGTTCTTGGTGGAGATGCGCTCGATGGCATCACGATCAAGAATGGCTTCCTTGACGAGGAGACGCTTGTTGGTGCGCTCGTCGTGCAGGTCGGCCAGCACTTCCTTGCCGCCGAGGATGCCTTCAAGACGCTTGAGGCGCTCGTCAGTGAGGATTCGGATTTCGTCGGCGAGGTTCTTCTCAAGCTGCTCGATCTGTCCGGCTTCGATCTGCTTGGCACGCTCGTCCTTTTCCTGTCCCTTGCGGGAGAAGATGCGGACATCGACGACGGTACCTTCGATTCCCGGAGGGCAGGTGAGGGATGCGTCGCGCACGTCGCCGGCCTTTTCGCCGAAGATGGCGCGCAGCAGCTTTTCTTCCGGAGTCAACTGGGTTTCGCCCTTGGGCGTCACCTTGCCGACCAGAATGTCGTTGTGCCGGATTTTGGCGCCGATGCGGATGATGCCGCTCTCGTCCAGATCGCGCAGCGCGTGCTCGCTGACGTTGGGGATGTCGCGAGTGATTTCTTCGGGGCCCAGTTTGGTGTCGCGCGCCTCGATCTCGAACTCCTCGATGTGGACGGAGGTGTAGTAATCCTCGCGGACGAGTTTTTCGGAGATGAGGATCGCGTCCTCGAAGTTGTAGCCGCGCCAGGGCATGAAGCCGACCAGGACGTTGCGTCCCAGGCCGAGCTCGCCCTGCTCGGTGCAGGGGCCGTCGGCCAGCACCTGCCCCTTCAGCACGCGGTCGCCCTGGTGGACGATGGGCTTCTGGTTGATGCAGGTGTTCTGGTTGGACCGCTTGAACTTGATGAGCTGGTAGATGTCGGACCCCACCTCGCGCGAGAGCTGCGTGGGGTGGTGCTCGCCTTCGACGCGCACGATGATGCGTTGGGAGTCGACCGAATCGACGATGCCGTTGCGGCGGGCCAGAACCACGGCGCCGGAGTCGCGAGCGGTGACGCCCTCCATGCCGGTGCCGACGAAGGGGGCTTCGGAGACGAGTAGCGGCACGGACTGGCGCTGCATGTTGGCGCCCATGAGCGCGCGGTTTGCGTCGTCGTGTTCGAGGAACGGCACGAGCGAGGCGGCGACCGAGACAAGCTGCTTAGGGCTGACGTCGACATAATCGACTTCCGAGCGGTCGACGAGGACGAAGTTGCCCTGGCGGCGGGCGTTCACCAGTTGTCCGGTAATGTTTCCATGCTCATCAAGATCGATGTTGGCCTGCGCGATGGTGTGGCGGTCTTCCTCCCAGGCGGACAGATAGAAGGAGAAGGGATCGGAGTCGATCTGGCGCTTCTTTTCCTTCTTAAGCTGGTTGTTGAGCTTGTGCGCCTCGCCTTTTTCCAGGTGATCGCCGACGCGGAGACCGCTCTCGCCGGCGTTGGTGACCTGGACGTAATCGAGCACGCGGCCATTGGCCACGCGGCGATAGGGCGACTCGATGAAGCCGTACTCGTTGATGCGCGCAAAGCACGAGAGCGAGCTGATGAGGCCGATGTTCGGGCCTTCCGGCGTTTCAATGGGGCAAATGCGTCCGTAGTGCGTGGGGTGAACATCGCGGACTTCGAAGCCGGCGCGCTCACGCGACAAGCCGCCCGGCCCGAGCGCGGAGAGACGGCGTTTGTGCGTGATCTCCGACAGCGGGTTGGTCTGGTCCATGAACTGCGAGAGCTGCGAGGAACCGAAGAACTCGCGGATGGCCGCCATGACGGGCTTGGCGTTGATGAGGTCGTGCGGCATGGCCGTGGACATTTCCTGGTAGACGCTCATCTTTTCCTTGATGGCGCGCTCCATGCGGACGAGGCCGATGCGGAACTGGTTCTCCATGAGCTCGCCGACAGCGCGCACACGGCGGTTGCCGAGGTGATCGATGTCGTCCACGTTGCCGATGTTCTTGCGCAGCTTGAGGAGGTAACGGATGGTTCCGTAGAAATCCTCCGGCGTAAGCGTGCGGTGGTCGAGGGTCGAAGCGTCCTGGTTCTCGTAGAGCTTGATGTTGAACTTGAGACGGCCCACGCGCGAGAAATCGTACTTGCGCGGGTCGAAGAACATGCCCTCGAAGAGCGCGGTCGCGGTGTCGAGCGTTGGCGGGTCGCCTGGGCGCAGCTTGCGGTAGATTTCGATGAGCGCCTCTTCGGGTTTGCGCACCGAGTCGCGCCGCAACGTGTTGGTGATGATGTTGCCCACGTCATCGCGCTCGGGGAAGAAGACTTCGACCGAGGCGATGCCGGCCGCGATGAGCTTGTGCAGCTTGTCGGCGGTGAGTTCCTGATTGGCTTCGAGGAAGACCTCGCCGGTGGAGGTGTCCACCACGTCGGCGGCGGTGATGGCTCCGTCGAGCTCGGAAGTTTCCACCTCGACTTCGTGAAGTTTTGCTGCGCGGAGCGCCTTGAGAACGGTCGGCGTGACCTTGCGTCCGGAGTGCGCGATTTCTTCGCCCTTGTGGACGATGGCGTGCGCGGGCTTGGCTCCGAGCAGGTGAGTGGATTTCTCGGCGTTCTCGTCGAGGGTCCAGAAGAGCTTGCCGTCTTTCAGGTTGATCTTGTCGACGGTGTAGAAGGTCTTGAGAATTTCCTCGTCGGACTTGAGGCCGAGCGCGCGCAGGAAGATGGTTCCCAGGAACTTGCGCTTGCGGTCGATGCGGACGTAGAGGGTGTTCTTCTGGTCGTACTCGAACTCCACCCAGGAGCCGCGATAGGGGATGATTTTGCCGAGGAAGTAGGTGCGGTTGTTCGCTGTCTCAAAAAAGACGCCGGGCGAGCGGTGCAACTGCGAGACGATGACGCGCTCGGTGCCGTTGACGATGAAGGTGCCGTTCTGGGTCATCAGCGGAATGTCGCCGAAGAAGACTTCCTGCTCCTTGATGTCGCGGATGGTCTTGGCGCCGGTCTCGGGGTCCTTGTCATAAATGGTGAGGCGCACCGTGACCTTGAGCGGAGCCGAATAGGTCATGCCGCGCTCTTCGCACTCGGCCTGGTCGTACTTAAGCTGGAGACCGACAGGATCGCCGCACTTGTTGCAGAAGTCAGGCGTGTTCTTGTTGTAGGTTCCGCACTTGGAGCAGAGCACGTCGCCGGGGTGGAACGGGTCGGTGATGACCATGTTGCCGCAGTTGACGCAGGCGGTGCGGAGGTGGTGCAGGCCCTTGAGGTGTCCGCACTTGCACTCCCAGTTGCCGATAGCGAAATCGACGAAGTCGAGCTGCGAGATGTTGCGGAAGTCGGTAATGGGAAACACGGAAACAAAAACGGACTGGAGCCCGTTGTCCTCGCGCTCTGAGGGCAGCTTGTCCATTTGAAGGAAGCGCTCGTAGGACCGGCGCTGCACTTCAATGAGGTTAGGAATCTGGATGGCGGTTGGAATCTTGGAAAAATCGAGTCGGCTGCGAACGGCGCGGTTCTCGTTGGGCATGCTTCACTCCTCAGGACTCGCGATACGAGGGAAAGAAGACGCCGCGCGAGTCTTGCGGTATCCCCTGCCTTGCCTTGCGCGCGATGCGCGTTGGCTCCGCCTCGTTCAGAGCCAACGCCGCGCCTGCCGCCATGGCGCAAGCCGTCTGGTTGGGCTGCGCCGGTTTTCCTCTTGCGCAGAAGACTACGGCGGGCGTAGTCTTCCGAGTAAATCGTGACAACCTCGCCGGGAGTGAATCTGGCCTGGCGGGAAGCCGGCCGCTCAGTTGGCCGGGAAGTAGATCGTTCTGGCAGGATCGGATAGGAGGACGGACGCGCTTCGGAAGGAGGAAAAAACATCTGCTGGCGCAACGGGAAAACGCTCGCGGAGACAGCAAGCCTCACGAGCGCCACAACCGGATTGTGCACTAATTAATGACAGAATGTTAAGTTCCCGCCGATTCCCAAACTGCGTATTCGCCGCCCTGCTACCGATTCGCTCATCCTATCCACAGGCCTGCCGATTATCCTATGGACACGCCCGGCAAGGTTCCGCCGGATAAGATTTTTCAACGCCCCTGAAAACCGGCCAAAAAGACCGCCAATCCCGCTTGATTGAGACCGCGAGATTTACCGTACTGCCGGAGTCAAGGCGCAGAGATTTCGTTCCAGTCAAGCCATGCAGAGAAAGCCGAGCGGAACGCACTTTTTATGATAGCGCGTTCCGCTTTGGCATGCAACTTGCAACCGCCGAACCGCATCGGGACCCCTGAGACAGAAGCCCCAATTTGGGCTGGCGGCGGCTAAACCGATTGAAACTACTTGACTTCGACGGTGGCGACGCCTTCAAACTTCTTCTTGATGGCCTCAGCGTCTTCCTTGCTGACGTTCTCCTTCAGAGGCTTGGGAGCGCCATCCACCAGATCCTTGGCTTCCTTGAGACCGAGGGAGGTGACTTCGCGCACCGCCTTGATGGTGCTGATCTTGTTCGCGCCGGCATCCTTCAGGATGACGGTGAACTCGGTCTGCTCGACCGCTTCCGCGGCCGCCGCGCCCGCACCCGCGCCGGCAACCATCACCGGAGCCGCTGCCGCCGCCGAAACGCCGAGGCGCTCTTCGAGCTTCTTTACCAGGGCCGCCGCGTCCAGAAGGCTAAGCCCGACGATTTGATCTTCCAACTGCTGTATGTCCGCCATGATTTTTCTCCAAACTCAATTTTTTGTTGTACCCGCCGGATCGCTCCGGTTGCCGCCCGCCCGCGTCCTGAAGTTTCCGATGCGCCCAGACCTGGCGCCCTTCAGACCGTTGCGGCGGCGAAATTTTTTAGCTCCCGGCTTTTCGCCCTGGAAGCCGCTTTAGCTCGCTTCCGCGAACTTATTCTTCTCGACCGCCTGGTTGATGACCACGGCCAGGTCGCGTCCAGTTGCGTTGATGACGGTGGCCAGGCGCTGCGCCGGGGAGTTGATAAGGAAGAGCAGCTTCGCGAACAACTCTTCTTTGCCCGGCATGGTCGCCAGTTCCTTCACTTCCTCGACGTTGAGGACCTTGCCGTCCACAATGCCGAGCTTGAAGGTGTATTCGGCGTTCTCCGCCACCCATCCGGCGAGGGCTTTGGCCAGCGCGACCGGGTCGCCGCTGGTGTAGGCCACGGACGAGACGCCCTTGAGCCCTTGCAGCGCGGCTTCGATCTTCGAGCCTTTGGAGGCGCGGGCGGCAAGGCGGTTCTTGAGGACGCGATAGCGTCCGCCCGCGGCGCGAACGGTCTTGCGCAGCTCGAAATCCTGCGCGACGGTGAGCTTGGCGAAGGTGCCGATGATGGCGCTGGTTGAAGTCTCCAGCTCTTTCGAGAGAATCTCGACTTTCTCCGCTTTTCTTGATCTGCTTAATGCCATAAAAACAGCCTCTAGCTTCC
>JBAUHD010000276.1:0-6411 GCA_049680085.1 Acidobacteriaceae bacterium | reverse complement strand
TGGCTTGCGGCGATGACGCGGGAGGATTTTGGGCAGTGGTTCTATGGGTCGCCGATCAAGCGGGCGAAGTATGAGGGGTTTCGTCGGAACCTGGCGATTGCGATGGGCAACAGCGGGCTCGCAAAATTTCTGCCCCAGCTCCAGGAATGGTCACGCGACGAAGATGCGTCGGTTCGCGAAGCCGCCCTCTGGGCCAGAGGACGGCTCACCGCCGATATTGTTCCTCGCTGACCTGCTCCATCCACTCCACAACCTTCCCGGCCAACCGCTCCTGAATCGCAATATGCGTCATGGCTGTCGTCGGCGTAGCCCCGTGCCAATGCTTCTCTCCCGGCGCGAACCAGACCACGTCTCCAGGATGGACTTCCTCGACCGCGCCACCCGCGCGCTGAACCCACCCGCATCCCGAAGTGATGATCAGCGTTTGCCCCAGAGGATGCGCGTGCCACGCCGTCCGCGCCCCCGGCTCAAACGTGACGCTTGCGCCGGCAACCCGCGCCGGATCGGGTGCTTGAAACAACGGATCAATCCGTACCGTCCCGGTAAACCAATCTGCCGGGCCTTGGCCTGAGGACTGTGAACCTATGCGTTTAATTTCCATCATGAAATTCCTGATCCTTCGATGCGTGAATAATTCCCGTGCCTCCCGTTATACTCGGGTTTTCAGCCAGATCGAGGCGAATCATGAAGCAAGTTCTCGTCATCGCCCTCACCCTCTGCGCCGCGCTGCCCGCGCACGCCGCCGCGCCTCAGCCCAATCCCGTTGTGAAAACCGCGGATGGCTCTGTGTCCGGCGCTATTGACGCCACGAGCCGCGTTGCTTCTTTCAAAGGTCTGCCCTTCGCCGCGCCGCCGGTGGGTGAGCTTCGCTGGCGCGCGCCGCAGCCGGAGCGTCCGTGGAAAGGCGTGCGCGACGGGTCCAGCTTTGGCCCAAGCTGTATGCAGCCGGTGCACGGGGATTTTCTGCCCTGGACCGAGGAATTTCTGGTTCACGGCAAAGTGAGCGAGGACTGCCTGTATCTCAACGTCTGGACGCCGCGAGCGAAGAAGGGTGCGAACCTGCCGGTGGTGGTTTTCATTCCGGGCGGCGGATTCGTGGAAGGCTCGGGTTCGGTGCCGATCTATAACGGAACGAAGCTGGCGGCGACCGGCCTGGTGGTGGTGACTGTCAACTATCGGCTTGGGGTGTTCGGGTTCCTTGCCTATCCGGGGCTGACGGCGGAATCGCCGCATCATGCGTCGGGCAATTATGGGCTGCTCGACCAGATCGCGGCGCTCGCATGGGTGCGGCGAAATATTGGGGCGTTCGGCGGCAATTCGCGCAACGTGACGGTGTGGGGGCAGTCGGCCGGGGCCATCAGCGTGGGCGCGCTGCTGGTTTCTCCGCGCGCCAGAGGGCTGTTTCAGAGAGCGATGGCCGATAGCGGGCTCGGGTTTGAGGGATTTCCGACGCCGGACCTGCAGGCAGCCGAACAGACAGGCGAGCGCTTTGCCGCCGCACATCACGCCGACAGCCTTAAAGAGCTGCGGGCAATTCCCGCCGCGGACCTGCTGCCTGGGCGGGACGGCCATTTCCGCTTCACTCCGGACATTGATCGATGGGTTCTGACCGCCTCGCCTCATGCGCTCAACCAGACCGGTTCGGGCAGCGATGTTCCGGTCATCACTGGATACCAGGCCAATGACGGATTGCTGTTCACGCCGCCGATCCGGTCCAAAAAAGACTTTGAGGACTGGGTGAGCCGGACCTACGGGACTATGACTGGGGAGTTCGAGCGGCTTTATCCGGGCGGCAGCCTCCAGCAGATGCAGCTTTCGGTTACGGAAAGCAATCGCGACCGCGACCGCGTTTCGATGTTCCTGTGGGCGAAGGCGAGGCTCCAGACCCGCAAGAGCCCGGTCTATACCTACTTTTTCACTCAAGCGATTCCGTGGCCCCAGCATCCGGAGTTCGGGGCTTTTCACTCGGGCGAGCTTCCCTACTTCTTCCGCAATCTGGACTTGATGGCCAGGCCCTGGCAGCCGATGGACCATCATGTTTCCGATACCACCTCGGCGTACCTCAAGGCGTTCGCGACCACGGGAGACCCCAATGCGCGGGGCCTGCCTCACTGGCCCGCAGTGGAAGCCGCTTCGCCGCAAACCATGGAAATTGGACGAAAGATGCGGCCCATGCCGCTGGCGAGCAAGGCGCGATATCAATTCTGGCTCAAATATTTCGAGTCGGACGAGGCGAAGAACGCGCCGTTTTTTTGATCGCCGCGGTAAATGCTACTTGCGCTCGACGTTGGCGGCGTTGAGTCCTTTGGGGCCTTGCTGGCACTCGAAAGATACGCCTTCGCCCTCGTTCAGAGTTTTGTAGCCGTTATCCTGAATCGCCGAGAAGTGTACGAACACCTCTTCGCCGGTGGAGCGCTGGATAAATCCGTAGCCCTTGGCCCCGTTAAACCACTTCACAACTCCATCTTCCTTCATTGAGTACTCCTAACCAAAACTGGCCTCGCGCCCGTTTCATAGCAAAAACGAGTCGTCCATTTATGGCAGGAAAATGCGCGTCCGGCAAGCTAAATCGTACCCGTCTGAATCCGCTATCTATCTGATTACGAAAGGCCACTGTCCCTAAGTGATCGACTTTTGTTACTTTGGTAACGCGGACGGCGCAGGTGGGCTGGGCATAAGGCGCTGCGCCCGGCGGGCAAGCCGGAGGGTGTGGCGGGTGGCGGAAAACTGGGCTCCGGCGAGCAGGATGAGGCCGGTGAGGAAGGCCCAGATCATGAGCCCGACGGAGACCGAGAAGGGCCCGTAGGCGGAGTCCAGATTGAGCCAGGGAAGGACGAGAACGTAGACGGTCTTGGCGGCTTCCCAGAGGAGTCCGGCGACGACGGCGGTGGGCAGCACGGCCATGATGGGGAGCTTGCGGTTGGGGAGTATCCAGTAAATGAGAAAGAAAATGCTGATGCTGAGGACAGCCGCGGAGATGCGCAGGATGGAACCGGCGAGGAAGGCAAAGACCAGGTTTTCCGTGCGGCCGAGGAAGAGGAATTCCAGCAGGCGGTGCTGGGCCGCGGTGAAGGCGATGGAAAACAGTGCGAGCACGCCGACCGCGAATGCCAGGCCGAGCGAGAGGAGCTGGTTGCGAAGGTAGGAGCGATTTTTGGGGACTTTCCAGACGCGATTGAGGGCGACCTCGAGGGGGAGGAAGACTCCGGTGGAGGAGATGAGCAGCGTGATGATGGAGATGATCTGCACGCGGCTGTGAATGTGGGCGAGCAGGGCCATGTTGCGGACGACGAAGTCCTGATGGGCGGGCAGGAAGTAGCGCAGCATGTCGGCGAGGATGGCTTCCATGCGCGGGGAGTGGAAGAGGCGGCGCTCGATGGTCCAGGTGAGGACGATGAAGGGAAACAGCGACAGGATGGCGTTGGCGGCCACGCTGAAGGCATAGGTGTGGACCTCGCTCTGGCAGAGATAGCGGGCGAGGGAGGCGGTTTGCGGCCACCATCCAGATTGGGCACGGTTGAGCGGCGGGGGCGCGGGTTCGAGGCCGGGGCTGGGGATTGCGTCCCCGGTTTCGGTGGCGGTGGTTGGTGTCATTTGAGCGGGTCTGTTCTCTCGATTCTATTCTGCCGGCCCTCGCATCGGCTAAACTCAAGCAACGGGCTCAGCCCAGGCCATCGCATGGGACACCTCCGAAATATTGAAGCCAGCGTTTTCCGGCGAGTGCGCCGCGACCCTCCATCGGGAAAGGTCCATCGCATTGCGTTCTGGCTTTTTGTGGCCTATGTGGTGTTTCTGGTGGCGCGCCTGCTGCCGAACGGCGCGGGAAAGTTTTTCCACGCAGTGGACGACCTGACGCTGCTGGCGCTGATTGGGTTTTGCATTCCGCTGTTCTGGCGCTGGGTTATGGGCAGTGTCCTGTGGAGGGTGCGCAACCGACTGGTGGTGACGTATCTGCTGATGGGGCTGGCGCCGGTGGTGCTGTTCATCGCGCTGGCGCTGATTCTGGTTTATGTTTTCTCCGGACAGTTCGCGATATTCGCCGCCAACAGCGTGCTGGAGCAGGAGAAGGCGCATCTCGTCTCGGAAAATCGCTCGCTGGCCATCCATGCGGCGCACGTGCTGGCCGCGAATCCGAAAGCGGCCACGCTGGGGCTGCCGGATCTGGAAGATACGGCGGCGGGAGACAATCCCACGGGAATCGGTTTTGCCGTGTTTGAAGATGGGCGCGCGCAGGCGCTCACTCCGGCGGAGCTCCAGGACAGGACGATTCAGGAGCCTCCGTCGTGGGGACGCGAAAGCTTCAGCGGGGTGGTGGTCGATAACGGGACGCTGGATTTGCGGACCGTGGACACGCAGACGATTCGCGGCGTCACCGTGACCACCATCGCCAGCCTGCCGCTGAAAAAAAACAATGTGGATCAGATTGCAAAGGGGCTGGGAGCGGTAACCATCACGTCCGGGCTGGGCGAGGGGGATGAGGCGGGGCCGGCACGACGCCGCACCCGCATGACTTTTGATGCACGGAAAAAGAAGCAGGGCCCCATTGATATCCAGGTGAACGGCAAGGAGGGCTACTCGATTGAGGGCGGCGCGCTGCCGCCGAAGGAGCATTTTTATGATCTGCCCGTGACGTTTATGGCTCCGCTGGAAACGCTGGACTGGCAGACAGGCGGCCATGTCGTTACGGTGATCCAAGTAACCTCGCGGCCTTCGCTGCTCTACCAGCGACTCTTTATTACTTCGCTGAGCACGGGCGCGAAGCTGCGCGATGTGCTGATCAGCATTGCGGTGTTCTTTGGAGTGCTGGAGCTGATCGCATTTCTGCTGGCGGTGCGGCTGAACCAGACGATTACGAAGTCGATCCGCGACCTGTACCACGCCACCGAGGCCATCGACCACGGGAACTTCGAGCACCGCATCCACGTGACGCGCCGCGATCAGCTTGCGGCGCTCAGCCGCTCGTTCAACACCATGACGGCATCGCTGGCGCGGCTGCTGGTGGAGCAGCGGGAAAAAGAGCGCCTGCAGAATGAGCTTTCGATTGCGCAGGAGGTGCAGGCCAATCTGTTTCCGCACGACAGCATCAGCCTGCCCATGCTGGAGCTGCATGGGGCGTGTTATCCGGCGCGCACGGTCAGCGGCGACTACTACGATTTTCTGCTGTTTGGCGAGGACGGGCTGGAGATCGCGCTGGGCGATATCAGCGGCAAGGGGATTTCCGCCGCGCTGCTGATGGCCACGCTGCATTCGGCGGTTCGCGCCTATCGGTTCGCGGGCGGTGAGCTGGCCATGGCTGGAAATCTTGTACCCGCCGGGCCGCGCTTTTCGGACGGGGAAAAAAACGACTGCGGGGATATGTTTGAGGAACCAGCCAGGATTCTTGCGCTGCTCAACCGGCACCTGTATCGCAGCACGCAACCGGAGAAGTACGCGACGCTGTTTTTGGCGCATTACGACGGCGCCACCAGCCGCCTGACTTACTCAACCGGTGGGCAGCTTCCTCCGCTGCTGCTGCGGACCGATGACAGCGTGACCCGCCTGGATTGCGGAGGCACGGTGGTGGGCCTGATCGATAATGTGAGTTATGAGCAGGGCATCGAGCGGCTGAACCCCGGAGACATTTTGATTGCCTACAGCGACGGCGTTACGGAGCCGGAAAATGAGTTTGGCGAGTTTGGAGAAGACCGGATGCTGGAAGTGGTGAGACGGCACCGGCATCTGCCGCTCGACGCGATTTCCGAACAGGTGATGCAGTCGCTGCGCAGTTGGATTGGCGGCCAGGAGCAGCCCGACGATATTACGCTGGTGCTGGCACGGCAGCGGTGAAGGCCGCTGAAGCCGTCCTTTATCTTCGGTGATTTTCCGAGGGAGAAAACCATCCCTCAGCGGCTAAAGCCGCGATCCTGATAAGGGATTGATTGGACGGGCTGAAGCCCGTCCCCTTCAAGAAACCTGAGTTTTTCCGCAAGGTGTGAAGCCGTACCCTTTTCCAATCGAGCCGGGAGCGGTTTCCGCCGAGTGGTTCTACTTTTCGATTCGGCGTGGAAGCCTGGGTTTTTGGCTGGCGAGGGCTGAGCCCCTGGGATAGCTGGTGGACTGGCGGACGATGAGCCGCGTCGTGATCATCGGCTGGGCGCGTTTTTCCGGCGTTTCGCGAATGGCGCGCAGCGCCTCGAAGGCTCCGCGAGCCAGGTCGCTACGCGACATCTGCACGGTGGTCAGCGGAGGATAGACGAACTCGGCGAGATGGATGTCGTCGAAGCCGATCACGGACATTTCTTCGGGAACCTTCATGCCGGCGCGCGCCAGCACGCGCAGAGCGCCGATGGCCGTCATGTCGTTGGAGCACATGACGGCGGTGGGCAGCTCCGGGCCGCGCAGCACTTTTTCCATGGCCGCCATTCCGCCTTC
>JBAUHD010000275.1:0-2603 GCA_049680085.1 Acidobacteriaceae bacterium | reverse complement strand
CGCTTAGGCACTACCGCATTGGCGGAACTGGTCAGCACGACGCTGCCGTCCAGTTGCTGCGCGGCAAATAGTTTCGCCGCTTCGTCCGCAAGTAGATAGTTCGCCGTCACGTTCAGGTCGAGAGTCGGCGACCACGACGCATCAGAAGGCGACGACGGGAAAATGGCGGCGGTATTGATGAGAATATCCAGACCGCCAAATGCCGCGACGGTTGCGCGCATCGCGGAAAGGATTGCATCGCGGCTGCGAATGTCCACCGCGGTCGCTGCGACGGCTTCCTTGCCGGCGATGGCCCGGGCTTGCTCCGCAACAGCTTCAGCTCCGGACAAGTCGCGGTCGGCGACCATAACGTGGGCTCCTCCCTCGGCCGCCATCAGAGCCGCCGCTCGCCCGATGCCGCTCGCCCCGCCAACAATCAGAGCGATCCTGCGGCTCAGCACGTTTTCCGGAGGCTGCCTGCGAATCTTCGCCTCCTCCAGCGCCCAGTATTCGATACGGAACGCCTCAGAAGCCGGCAGCGCCACATAATTGGAACAGACCTGGAAAGCTTCGGGCGGCGCAGCCGGGCCGGCCTGCGGCACTTCTTTCACTTCAGCTTCGCCCGCCAGGGCCGTTGCGCCTTCCATCACATGAATTGCGTTGGCGTAGAACTCGCCCACAATCCTGGACTCGGTCTTACTCTTGCCGAAGGAAAACATCCCGATCCCAGGTATCAGGACAACCGTCGGATTCGGATCACGCATGGCTGGAGAATCGGGAAGGGCGTGACGCCGGTAATAGGCAGCGTACTCGGCGCGATAGTGTTCGAGAGTTTCATCGATCTTCTTCTTCAGCGCAGCGAGGTCGTCGCCCGGAGCGGCAGGAACAGAGAGAGGGCGAATTTTGGTCCGGATAAAGTGGTCAGGACAACTGGTGCCCAGGTGCGCCAGGGCCGCGGAATCCTTTGCATTTACGAAGCGCAGCACGTCCGGCGCGTCAGACCAGCTTCCGATCATTCTTTTCTGTTGGGAGACGCTTCCGCGCAGGATAGGCAGCAGCTCTATTGCAAGTTCTTTGCGATCCTCGCGGGGCTCGGCCACCGCTCCGCCGAAAATGGCTTTGCCTTTGCGGTCCACATGATTCTGCACGAACTGGCCTAGCTGATCGATGATGGTCAGAGTATTCAGGTAGCATTGCCGCTGCGTGTCGCCCCACGTGAAAAGGCCGTGGCCGCCCAGCACCACGCCGTCGCAGCCGGGGTTTTCCTGGACCGCGCGCCTCAGCATCATGGCTAGTTCGAATCCCGGCCTGAACCATGGGACCCAAACCATGCCGTGTCCAAACTTCTGATTGAATTCCGCCAGTTTCTCTTTTCCATTGGAGGCTGCGGCCAGCGCGATTCCCCAATCCGGATGCAGATGGTCCACGTGACGAAAGGGAAGAAAGCCATGCAGCGGAGTGTCGATGGAAGCGGCAACCGGATTGACGCCAAACGTGCACAGCGGGTACAGGGCGACCATGGCGTCTTCTTCGCTCACTCCCTGGTAGCGCGACTCCAGGGCCAGCAGTTTGTCCAGATATAAGGTCGCCAGACCGCTTCGCCGGATGCTGCCAAGATCGCCGCCGCTGCTTTTTACCCACAGCACTTCCGTGGGCTCGGATGTCAGCGGATCGCGTAGCGTGATTTTTGAACTGGTATTGCCGCCGGCAAAGTTGGTAATGCGAAGATCGGCGCCCAGCAGATTGGAGCGGTAACGGAGAAGCTCCGGCTCATCCAGACCGGCGGCCTCTTTCTCGTCCCACAGGTCCTTCAGAAAGCGCAAGGCCGCGGTCGGCTTCATAGAACGCTTCTCCTCTCGTTCGATTCACTGTATATCAATAGGGCAGAAAATTCGTTAGAGACATTGCATCCATGGCGTGGCCACCTGGGACAAATCAGGATGTCGCGCCAAGACCGATGAGATTGGCGGCGGCGATGATGAGCACCATGCCCAGCCACAGCCAGCGAGTGGGCCGGCGTCCCGCGCCGCGCCACTCGCCCAGCGCCAGGCCAACGATGCCGCCAAAAAGTACGTAGAGGCTCATGTGCAGCATCCAGTTAATGAAAAACAGGTGGGCGGGAACGCTGGCTTCTCCCCAGGCGTAAAAGAAGAATTGCAGATACCACATGATTCCGGCGGATGCCGCCAGGCATCCGTTGATGAGGATGGTGGAGCGGGTCTCTGAGAAATCGCGTCGAAGCGAGAGATTCTTGAGAAAGCCAAGCCGCAGGAAGCAGTAGCTAAAATTCACCAGCGCTCCGCCGCCCATGATGATGACGTAGCTGGGGAGGGCCGCGTAGAGCGGATTGACGCCGATATGCCGCGCGACCGCGGCCATAGGCCGGGCGGCATCGATTGCGAAGGACATGCCGGAGGAGAAAATACCGCAGAGGATAGCAAGGACAAGCCCCTTCTTGAGATCGAACTCTTCAATCGAGATGCCCTGCGCGCGTTCCTTCTGATGTCCGGCCCAACTGACAACCGCGATGCCCACCAGCGCCAGTCCAATGCCCGCCATTGCATAAACGCCGCTGCTGCTCGCAAATAGCGCCAGGAACTCGCCATGCATGAGTGGCGGCACAA
>JBAUHD010000274.1:0-3844 GCA_049680085.1 Acidobacteriaceae bacterium | reverse complement strand
ACGCCGCAGGCTCGGCCAAACGCGCTGGTCCATGTCTTACTCAAGGGACTTACTCACGGGACTTGCTGTTGGGCTCCGCCCAGGGTCTTCTCGACAGGCGGGCTGGGGCTATTTTGCTCCCATTTCTTCGGATTCGTGGATGGTCGTCAGCTTCAACACTTCCAGCTCGCGCTTGCCGTTGGGCGTGACCACGACGGCCATGTCGCCCACCTGCTTGCCGATCAGGCTGCGGCCAATGGGCGAGGTGGTGGAGATGAATCCCTTGTTCACGTCGGACTCTTCGCTGGTCACGAGCTTGTACTCGATCTTCTCGTCCTTTGAAGTGTCGTAGACGACGACGGTTGAGCCAAAGGCGGCGCGGTCCTTGGGGATGTTGGCCAGGTTGACGAGAGACAGCTCGGCCATGCGCTTCTTCAGTTGGCCCAGGCGCGCGTTGACGAACTCCTGGCGCTGCTTGGCCATGTGGTACTCGGCGTTTTCGCTGAGGTCGCCCATGGCGACGGCTTTCTTGATCTCAGCGGGGAGCTCGTGCGCCAGCTCGTGCTCAAGCTGGTGAATTTCTTCCTGAAGCTGCTTCTTAATATGTTCGGGCATGATTAATCCGTCAGGGCGGCTGGTTGAGTTGGGCCGCCGTGCTTCGGCTTCGGCCGGGGACTACCGCAAACAGTAATTATAGCCGGTGAGGGGGTGGGGTAAGAAGCGGCGGCTTCATTGCGGGCCGCTGTACCATCGTCCCATGGACGCGGTTGCTCGGATCATGGGACTGGACGTCGGCGACCGGCGCATCGGAGTAGCCGTCTCTGACGCTCTGGGGTTGACGGCGCAGCCGGTGCTTACGCTGACGCGGACGAACCGAAAGCAGGACCTGAAGTCGATTCAGCGGCTGATCCGGCGGCATGGGTGCGCGGCAGTTGTAGTTGGCAATCCGCTGTATATGTCGGGCGACCAGAGCCCGCAGGCCGCCAAGGCGCAGGCGTTTGCGCAGATGCTGGGCGAGGAGACGGGATTGCCGGTCCATCTGTGGGACGAGCGGCTGACCACGACGGAGGCGCATCGGCATCTGCACGCGGCGGGACGAGCGGGCAGCGAGCACAAGGCGGTAGTGGACCAGGTGGCGGCGGTGCTGATTCTGGAAAGCTGGCTGGCGGCCAGAAAGGCAGGCGTGTTTTAGCCAAAAACTTCCGCATCATAAAATTGATGAGGGAATCCAATCTGAGGGGCTTGGTCTTTTCTGGTGAAGCGCTTACTTCTGATTCTGGTCATCGCCGCGATCGCGGGAGTCGCTTATTGCGTGCTGGCTCCGTACGGGCCCTCGTCGGAGGCGTTTGTCGATATTCCTACCGGAACGCCCGCGAGGCGGGTTGCCGTGATGCTGAAGCAGCATGGAATCGTTCGCAGCGATCTTCTTTTTGACGCGGTGCGCCTGGTCAAGGGCGGCACGCTCAAGGCCGGCGAATACCGCTTCGACCATCCGATGAAGATGGCCGAGGTGTATGGCAAGTTGCAGCGCGGCGAAGTGTACACGGTGAGCGTCACGATTCCGGAGGGGTCGAACCTGTTTGACATTGCGCGGCGGATGCAGGCAGCGGGGCTGGGAACGGAGGAGAGCTTTTTGACGGCGGCCCACGCGAACATGAAACTGATTGCCGATGTTGATCCGAAAGCGCCGAGTCTTGAGGGGTATTTGTATCCAGACACGTATCGCTTTTCGCGGCACGCGACGCCTTTCGAGATGCAGGAGGCGATGGTGCGGCGCTTCCGGAAGGCGGCGGCGAGCCTGGGGCTGCACGGGGACGATCATCGCGTGGTGACGCTGGCCTCGCTGATCGAGCGAGAGACGCCGATTGCGACGGAGCGTCCGCTGGTGGCCAGCGTGTTTGTGAACCGCATGGCGAAGGGGATGCCGCTGATGACGGATCCTTCGGTGATCTATGCGGCACTGCTGGATGGGCGCTATCGAGGCACGATTTTTGCATCGGACCTGCAGTCGGATTCACCCTACAATACCTATAAGCACGCGGGCCTGCCGCCGGGGCCCATCTGCTCGCCTGGCGCGGACTCGCTGAAAGCGGCGATGCATCCGGCGCAGACGGACTATTTATATTTTGTTGCGGCGAGCGCCAATCCTTCGGGGAAGTCGCGGTTTTCTTCGACGCTGGAACAGCACGCGCAGGACGTGGCCGCGTACCGCAAGTCGCTGCACGAAGCGGGTTCGCGATAATAGAACGAGCGGATTCGCAAGATAAGTCACAGGCAGAATTGCAATTCTACTTTGGAGTGAGCCGGACGTATTGACAGGAAGATCCAAAACCAGCGCGCTTTGCCTTTTTCTACTGCTGCCGCTTCTCAACGGTTGCCTTTGGCATACTCGCCGCATCAAGCAGGCGAAGATGCCGTCGGTGGTGATGACGGCCACGGCCGGGGACCTGGTGAAGACGATCAACAGCCAGTGCAACATGATTCAGTCGCTAAGCGCGACGGTGGTGTTTCAGGCGACGGTGGGCGGACCGCGCAAGGGCAAGGAAAAAACCTACACCTCGTTCAACGGATACATTCTGTTGCGGAAGCCGGAGTCGCTGCGGGTGATCGGTCTGGTTCCGGTGCTGCATACGCGCGCGTTCGACATGGCCAGCGACGGGAAGACGTTCAAGCTTTGGATTCCGCACGAGAACAAAGTTTTTGAAGGGCCCAACACGGTGACGAAGGAGTCGCCCAACACGCTGGAGAATTTCCGTCCGAATGTTTTTTCCGACTCGCTGCTGATCAACTGCATTGGGCCCAATGATCTGGTGACGCTGACCTCGAGCACCAGCACGGAGATTGATCCGAGGTCGAAAAAGCTGGCGGCCCACGCGGACTACGATCTCTCCGTACTGCGGCGCAAGGAGGACAGCCAGGAACTGATTCCGGAGCGCGTGATTCACTTTGACCGCACGGATATGCGGCCCTATGAGGAGGACATTTACGACTCGAAGGGCGCGATCCAGACGCAGGCGATCTATGGGTCCGACCAGACGTTTGGGGATGTCCGGTTTCCCGGCGCCATCACGATCAAGCGGCCGCTCGAGGAATACCAGATCGTGATTACGTTTGAGAAATTGCGAACCAACCTGACGCTGAAGGATGATCAGTTTGAGTTGAAGACTCCGGCGGGCGCGAAGGTGAAGGAGTTGCAGTAAGATCACTGCCGCTGTCGTGTTGAGAATCCGTCAAGCCCGGCTCGTTGCGCGTGATCGGCGATGGCGCGGTTGATTTCCAGAGCAAGGGCGAGCGCGGCGCGGCCATCTTCGGCGGAGACTTGCGGCGGCTTGCGGGTACGGACGGATTCGAGGAAGGATTCGATCTCAAGGCGGAGCGGCTCGGCTTGCGGGACCCGCGGCTTGTTGAAGGCGATGGGCGAATCTTCCGAAGACGGGGTTGTCGCCGGCGCGCCGGGGATTCCCTTCACATCGATGACCAGAACATCTTTGCGTGCATAGTCGATTGAAATGTATTGGTGCGGCTGGAAGAAGCGCAGCTTGCGAACCTGCTCGGTGCTGACGCGGCTGGCGGTGAAGTTGGCGACGCAGCCGGAGTCGAATTCGAGCCGGACGTTGGCGATGTCGGTCTTGTTGGACAGAATGGGAAGGCCCACGGCGCGAATTTCGCGGACCGGCGAGTGCGCGAAGCTGAGCACAATGTCCAGGTCGTGAATCATCAGATCGAGCACCACATCCACGTCGAGGGCGCGCGGCGTGAAGACGCTGAGGCGATGCGCCTCGAAGAACATGGGCCGGTTGAGCAGTGGCCGGACGGCGAGAACGGCGGGGTTGAAGCGCTCCAGGTGGCCGGTCTGGAGGATGCG
>JBAUHD010000273.1:0-1940 GCA_049680085.1 Acidobacteriaceae bacterium | reverse complement strand
GGAGCCTCTCGGCCATGGGCCACTCGCTGGCCAACTCGGTGCTGGAGTTCGGCGTGGCGCGCTTCTTCCTGGGCCTGGGCGAATCGGGGAATTTTCCCGCCGCCATCAAGGCCGTGGCCGAATGGTTCCCGCAGCGCGAGCGTTCGCTGGCCACCGGCATCTTCAACTCCGGCGCGAATGTCGGCGCCATCCTCGCGCCCGCCATCGTGCCCTGGGTCGCCCTGCGCTATAGCTGGCGCGCCGCGTTCCTCGTCACCGGAACCTTCAGCGCGCTCTGGATCCTCTGGTGGTTTCGCTATTACCGCAAGCCAGCCGAGCACCGCAAGATCAGCGGCGCGGAGCTGCGCCACATTCAAGAGGGAGCCGCCGCACAGGCGAGCTCGGGAGAAACGGGTCCGGCAGTTCGTTGGCTCAGCCTGCTGGGCCGCCGTCAGACCTGGGCTTTCGCCGTCGGCAAGTTCATGACGGACCCCATCTGGTGGTTCTTTCTCTTCTGGCTCCCCTCCTATTTCAGCAGCAAGTTTCATCTGAGCCTCTCGCATCTGGGCCTGCCGCTCATCATCATCTACACCATGTCGTCGGTGGGCAGCATCTTCGGCGGGTGGCTGCCGGTGCCGTTTATCAAGCTCGGGCTCAAGCCGACCAACGCGCGGCTGACGGTGATGTTTCTTTGCGCCTGCGCCGTGGTTCCCGTCTTCACGGCGGGCTATCTGCATTCTGAGTGGATGGCCATCGCGCTGCTCAGCCTGGCCACCGCCGCGCACCAGGGCTGGTCGGCGAATCTGTTCACCACGGCGTCGGATATGTTTCCCAAGAGGACGGTGGCCGCGGTGGTTGGCATCGGCACCAGCGCCGGCTCGATTGGAGGCATGATTATCGCCGCCGCCGCCGGATGGATTCTCCAGCTCACGCACAGCTATGTTCCACTTTTCATCGTCGCCTCCGGCGCGTATCTGGTCGCGCTGGTCTTCATCATGGCGCTGGCGCCCGGACTCAAAAAAGCGGAGTTTGCCGCATGAAGCTCTACTCCATTGTCAATTCCGCCAACCTCATATCCATAGCAGCGACTGGCGGATTGGGTGGTTACGGATTACTTCTGGCACGGTTGGATCGGCTTTCAGCCTTTGCCATAGCGCGATGTAGCCGGACTTCTGATACGCGAGTCCGGCAAAGAGCAGATCGGGCTGACGCACGGGCAGGTCACGGAAGTATTCGACATCGGGCGGATACGGCCAGGATTTTTTGTTCTCGATGTACGGGACCATGAAGCGGAAGCAGGCTTCCAGGCCGCGACCGTCGGGAAGCTTATACGTCCAAAGATTTTCCTCGGCGGTGGAGAGCACCTGCGCGCTCATGCCGAGAATGTCCAGATTGAAAAGCGAATAGCTGTAGGGCTTGGTGCGTGCCAGCTCCAGCGGGAAGCTGCCGTTGGGCGCGATTTGTCCTGGGAACAGGACGGTCTTGAGCCGCCGGCGGCAGTCGTCGCGCGCTGCGCCGTTGCCGGTGTAAGTTGCGAAGCCCGCAGCCTGCAATAACCAGCAGGAGCCGTGATTGTTCTTCGCGTCGCGTTCCTGTTGGCCGTGCTTTGAAGTGGTAAGCCAATCGAGGTAAGCGGCGAACCAGTCGTGGGTTCCCCGCTGATCGCTTCCGGCGAGAACTCCCGCGCGTTCGAGCACAAGCGCGGCCTGGGCCACCTCGACCAGATGCACGGTGTCGATGATGCCGATGCTGCGTCCGGTGCTGATGCCGTGGATGGCCTGCGCGTATTCGAGGTTGGGGTTCATGCGCGTGGCGGGAGCGACGAACCAGGCGCGAAGCTGGGCGATGGCGTGCTCGGCGTATTCGCGCTTCTTCGTGAGCAGCCACGCGGCGGTGAGCGCGGGCATTTGAATGCTGAGGCGGATGAGCAGGGCGCGGTGCGCGGTGAAGTTGGCGGGGTT
>JBAUHD010000272.1:0-5010 GCA_049680085.1 Acidobacteriaceae bacterium | reverse complement strand
CCTTGCAGCATGGCGTCGTAGCCGGCTTCGGCGCCCTTCACCCCGGCCAAAGCCGTGGCCAGCCGCGCCCGCGCGTCCGCGTCGTTCATCCTGAGCAGCAGCTTGCCCGCCGCGACCTTCTGGCCTTCCTGCACATAAAGCGCCTTCACCACTCCCGGATAGGGCGCGTGCGCCTCGAAATCCCCCTGCGGCTCAACCTTCCCGTTGGTCGGAATCGTGCTCTTCAGCTCGCTGCGCTGGACTACCGCGGTGCGCACCGGCACCCGCGACCGCGTCGCCATCCGTATGAAATAGAAGAGGATGACCAGCCCGGCTGCTACCGTAAGCCATATCCATCGCGATCTTTTGTTCTTCCGTCTGGGTGTCGGCATCAGGGATCTGGAGGAGCGAATCGTTAACTAAGTATATAAGACTCAGCAAGTCACCTGATCGCCGCAAAAACTTCACCCGCCCCCGGCGTACCTAAGCATCTACCCCCGCCCAGAGCACTTGTCGCTGAGCCTGATCGCTGAATGCGGATCGCGGAACGCCGGCCTTAAAATGGAGTCATGTCCACTGAAGCACGCTACACCGACGAGCACGCCAAAGCCGGGCTCGACTTCAACTTTCCCGCCATCGAAACCTGGCCCAACCAGTTTCCGGCCTACGAAATCCTCATCGACGACCCGGAGTTTACCTCCGTCTGTCCCAAGACCGGCCTGCCCGATTTCGGAGTCATCAAGCTGCGCTATATGCCCCGCGACCGCTGCCTAGAATTGAAATCGTGGAAAGAGTATCTCTTCAGCTATCGCAACCTCGGCATTTTTCAGGAAAACATCGTCAACCAGGTTCTCGAAGACGTGGTCAAAGCCTGCAACCCCGTCTGGGCGCAGGTCACCGGAGACTTCCGCCCCCGCGGCGGAATTTCCACCTTCGTCGAAGCCCGATGGCCGCGTCCCGAGCACGCTTAGGACACATCTCCGCTGGCAGCAAAACCGATCCCTGCGGCATCTACTTAACTAAAGGACCGGAAATCAACTGCGTTGCCGTGGAGTATCCTGTCTGGTACCATCCGGATTTCTGGTGAAGGAGACGAAAGTTTATGGGACATGATGAAAACTCAGGTGGATTCAGTTGGTTTCTCGCGGGCTTGGGCGCCGGCGCGCTGCTCGGCGTTCTCTTCGCTCCCAAAGCGGGCAGAGAAACTCGCGACGACCTTGTGAGCGGAGCGCGCGAAGGCAGCGAATACCTTCGCCAGCGCTCGCGTGAAGCCGCGGGTCAGGTCAATGAATATGTGGACCGCAGCCGCGAGTACGTCGACAAGGGCCGCGCCCAGTGGGACGACTTTGTCAGCCGAGGCCGCCGCTATGTGAACGACCAGTCCGACAAGGTTTCCTCCGCCGTGGAAGCCGGCAAGGAAGCCTATCGCCAGGCCGCCGGAAACGCCTCCGCCGCTGTTGACGCCGGCACGGAAGCCTACCATCAGGCGACCGGCACAGAGCCGTCCACGCAATCGTAAGTCAATCGATCTGCCAACCGGGGGGTGGCCATGCAACCTGCACCAGGAAGCGATTATTACCTCGTCCTAGTCATCTTCACGGCCATCACCGCCTTAAGCCTGCTGATTCAGGCCTGCTCGCTGCTGGCCATGTTCATCGTGCTGCGCAAGTCGGTCGGCAAAATGCAGGCCCTTGCCGACGAGATGAAGGCCAAGGCTCTTCCCACCCTCGCCTCCGCCCAGGCTCTGATTGACGACATCGGGCCCAAGCTGAAGACTGCCACCAGTCAGTTCTCCGAAATCAGCCAGAACCTCCGCCACCAGGCGCACAACGTCAACGAGACGCTCGACAGCGTGCTGGTGAAAGCCAACGCGCAAATCCGCCGCATCGACGAAATGGTCACCGGCACATTCAACGCCGTGGATAATGCCAGCAAGGTGATTGAAAGCGCGGTCGCCGCTCCTACACGCCGCGTCTCCGGAATCGTCCATGGGCTCAGGGCAGGATTGGGAGTCTTCCTCGGGCGGGAGAAAGAAGTAGTCGCGCGCGTCGCACCCAATGCGCGACCCGAGCCTCAGCCCAGGGTCGTCTGGACCGAGCCTCCTCCGAAACCCGAGACGCCGAAGACGGTCGAGTTCCCGCAGCAGAAAAAAGCGTGAGTGTTTATCAGGCGACAGTACCACTGAATCGCAGAAATGCCCTCGGATTGACCACCGAGGGCATTCTGTTTTGGAGTTGCGGGAGTTAAACGATCCAGCCCCCGCCCACCACTTCATCCCCGTCATAAAACACCGCCGCCTGCCCCGGCGTCACGGCTCGCGGTGGCTCATCAAACCGCGCCTCCACCTCGCCACCGACCGTATTCCGAAGCAGGGCCCAGGCCGGTTCATGCCGATGCCGGATCTTCACCCGCACCCGCATCTCTCCGGTCAACTCAGGGATCGAAATCCAGTTCACGCCCCGCGCCCGCAGCGACGGGGAAGTGGCCTCTGCGCCCGCGCCGACGGTCACGCGATGGCTTGCGCGGTCAATCCCGAGCACGTACAGCGGATTGGGTGAGGAAACGCCAAGCCCCTTCCTCTGCCCGATGGTGAAGTTGTGAATCCCGCCGTGGTGTCCCACCACTTCACCGGACGTCGAGACCAACTCACCCGCGCTGTCCGGAATCGTCTCCCCCTGCTCGTCGAGATAAGCGTCGATGAACTGCTTGTAGTCGCCACCGGGGATGAAGCAAATCTCCTGCGAATCCGGCTTGGCGGCCAGCGTCAACCCGTGCTGGGCGGCGATCTCGCGCACCTCCGGCTTGCGGTAGCCGCCCAAAGGAAACATCGTCCGCGAAAGCTGCTCCTGCGTCAGTCCAAAAAGAAAATAGGTCTGGTCCTTGGACGTGTCGGCGGGACGCTTCAGAATCCACCGCCCGCGCTCCGCGTCATACTCGTTGCGCGCATAGTGGCCAGTCGCGATGCGGTCCGCGCCAATCTGCCGCGCCCGTGCCAGCAACTGATCAAACTTCAAATGGTTGTTGCACAGCGAGCAGGGAATCGGCGTGCGTCCGGCCAGATACTCCGACACAAACGGCCGCACCACATCACGCTCAAACCGCTCCTGCTCATTCACCACGTAGTAGGGAATCCCCAGCGTCTCGGCCACGCGCCGCGCGTCATACACGTCGTCAATCGAGCAGCACCGCCCCTGCACCTGCTCCGGCATCCCTTCGCGTCCGGCCAGCCGGCGCTGGTTCCATAGCTGAAGCGTCAGGCCCACAAGATCATAGCCCGCGTCCTTCAGCACCGCCGCCACGGTCGAGGAATCCACCCCTCCCGACATCGCGACCGCCACCGTGTTGTTGTAAGCAGTATTCATTTCGTATCCGTTATGCGTAACGGCTCAGGCGTCATACCGGGATCGATTCCGCCAGCACACGATTCCGAAATTTTTCCGGCAAAGACCCCGGCGTCAGCACATCGATGGAGACGCCCATCAACGCTTCCAGCGCTTCTTCAATCCGAGCCAGATCCATCAGGCTCGTCTTCTTTGTCGGCTCAATCAGCAGGTCAAGATCGCTCTCTTCCGTATCTTTCCCATGCAGCACAGACCCGAACACACAAGGATTGCTGCTCCGGTTTTCGGAGACAATCCGGCGAATATCCGCCCGATACAATTCCAGCGCTTCTGACGGCCTCATAGTCTGAACCTGCCTCTTTCAGTATATCGAGGCAGCCTAACCCAGCGTCCCCGCATTCACCGGAGCCAGCTCTCGCAGCCGGCTTACCGCGGCAGGAAGTATTTCCAGCGCCTCATCCACATCCTGCTCGGTGTTCAGCTTGGTCAGGCTGAAGCGCAAACTGGCCCGCGCCCGCTCCGGACGAAGCCCCATCGCCGTCAGCACGTGCGACGGTTCGCTCGCTCCGGAAGCGCACGCCGAGCCGCCCGAAACCGCGAGGCCCTTCAGGTCAAGCGCAATCACCAGAGCCTCGCCTTCAAGATTGTTGAAGTAAAGATTCGTCGTATTCGGAACCCGCGCCTGCCCCTCCCCGTTCACGCCGCTCCCCTCGACTCGGGCCAGAACCCCAGCCTCCAACCGGTCCCGCAGCGCGCCCAGGCGGTCCAGCGTGCCATCGGTCAGCGAATGCGCCGCCAGCTCCGCCGCCTTGCCCAAACCCACAATTCCGGCCACGTTCTCCGTACCCGCTCTCCGCTGCCGCTCATGCGTTCCTCCGAAAAACAACGGCTCCAACTGCGTGCCACGGCGCACATACAAAACCCCCGTGCCCTGCGGTGCATGAAACTTGTGCCCGGAAATACTCAGCAAATCGCAGCCAATCGCCTGCGTGTCCACCGCCATTTTTGAGATGGCCTGCACCGCGTCCGTGTGAAACCAAACATCGGCTTCCCGCGCGATGCGCCCAATCTCCTCGACCGGCTGAATCACTCCCGTTTCGTTGTTCGCCGTCATCACGCTGATAATTTTCGTATTCGGCCTCAGCGCGCGCCGCACCTCATCGGGGTCAACACGGCAATCCGCCGAAACGGGCAGGAACGTGACTTCCAGCCCGCGCTGGGCCAGCTTCTCGCCCGCGTGCAGCACGGCGTGGTGTTCAATCGACGACGTAATCACGTGATCGCCCGGCTGCGTCAGCCCGAACAGCGCGAGGTTATCGCTCTCCGTCCCGCCCGAGGTAAAGACCACCTCCGACTCGCGGCAATTCAGCAGCCGCGCCACACTCGTCCGCGCCCGCTCCACCGCGCCCCGCGCCTGCTGTCCCGGCTGGTGAATCGACGAGGCATTTCCAAAGCTCTCCGTCAGCCACGGACGCATCGCTTCAAACACTTCCGGAACCAGAGGCGTGGTGGCATTCGCGTCCATGTAGATGCGTCGCATACTTTGTCTATTTTATCGCCAACCTTCAAACGCGAAGCGACAATCCTCAAAAGCCAAGCGGGGAAGCAACTGACCCTCCCCGGCGCGATTCCTACTTGAGAGAAGCGCCACGAGTGATTTTCAGAATTCTGTCGCGGGGTTTGCAAGGCC
>JBAUHD010000271.1:0-29111 GCA_049680085.1 Acidobacteriaceae bacterium | reverse complement strand
GCTCAGATTCAGGGCATTCAGAGCCAGGGAGTTATGGCTGAGGCCAAGCACTACATTGGTTACAACGGAGGCAACGATGTCACAGTGGGCCAGCAGGCATTGCACGAGATTTATGCGGCACCATTTGCCGCTGCTGTAAAGGCGGGCGTCGCGTCAATCATGTGCTCCTATAACAAGGTGAACGGAGCCTTTGCCTGCGGTAACCGCGACACGCTGCAAACGCTGTTGAAGCAGGAAATCGGGTTTAGAGGTTTTGTCGTTTCCGACTGGGGCGCTAATCACTCACCTACCTTTGTTCAAGATGGCCTCGACCTTGAAATGGCAGGTTACACAATCGATAACAAGCCTTGTTTCTTCTGTGCTGAGTCCGAGCCTTTGCCTCCGGCACCTCCAGAAAATGACGATGACAGCAAAGCTTATGAGCCGTATGCCTGGCCGGCGCGTACCCCCGAAGAGCCTCCGCGACTGTATATCGGGCATCGCCACTATGAGCCGCCGCACGGCATGCTCGACGCCATTAAAACCGGCCAGGTAGACCCCGCTTACATTACAGAAGCGGCGCGACGAGTCCTGTCTGAGGAGGATCGCTTTGGGTGGCTTGACAAAGAGCCGAAGCACACGATCACCCCTGCTCCTTTCGACGAGGATATGAAGGTCGTCGAAAAAACTTCACAAGACGCGGCAGTCCTCTTAAAGAACCAGGACCATGCGTTGCCGATCACTCCAACTGATCTGCAATCGTTGGCGGTTATCGGGCCGGGGGCGGGCCAGACCATCACCATCGGCCTCTCGATGGAAAAGGCGCTCGGCATTCCCGGCCGCGAGCCATCACCCCTGGCTGCGATGATGCGAGCCACAGAGAGTCTTCCGGATCGACACGTCACCTATGCTGTTGCCGACGATATGACTGGGAGTCCGATTCCAGCCTCTCTGTTCTTCCATTCGGGCCAACCCGGGCTAGTGCGCGAAAAAGGCAAGGGGCAAACGGCAGGTATCGATCCGATGGTGGATTTCACCGTTAAGAATGGACATGCCCTGCCCGCGGGAACCAGCTTTACCTGGCGTGGTACTCTCGAAATTCCTAAAAATGGGACCTATTGGATTTACCTGCAGTTGCTCGGCTGCTCGGCGCAGCTTGAAATCGACGGCATGCCCGCAGGAAACAGCGCAGGCCTCTTTCAGCATGGAGATTACGTCCAGCCTGCCGAGGATAACGTCGTACCGACTACGGATAACCTGGATGATGTTCGACGTGCGGTGTATTTAGCAAAAGGGTCCCACTCCCTGCTGCTGACCGAGCAGGGAGACGGATCAGGCCAACCCGTTCAGATCCGACTGAACTGGATGACTCCTGCCGCACGGCAGCATGATCATCAGGCGGCGCTTGACGCTGCACGACACGCGAATAAGGTCGTCATCTTCGCTTGGGCGCGGGACCGGCCGGACTACGATTTACCCGGCGACCAGGATCAATTGATCGCAGAGATCGCAAAAATCAATCCGAACACAATTGTTGTACTCAATAATTCTCAGCCGATTGCGCTTCCGTGGCTGAATAAGGTCAAAGCCGTACTCGAAATGTGGTATCCCGGTGACGGAGGAGGGGTTGCGACCGCAAACATCCTCCTAGGCCGTGACAGTCCGGCAGGGCGACTGCCATTTACGTGGGCTGAGCGGCTGGATCAATATGTCTCACACGATCCGGCTCATCCTGAGCGCAGCTCGGACGGCGTTGACGGCAAAACGACGTTTTCAGAGGGCATTTTTGTCGGTTACCGCTGGTTTGATGCTCAGAAAATCGAGCCGCTCTTCCCCTTCGGGTTCGGTCTCTCGTACACAACATTTGAATACTTGGGGCTGAAAGTTGAGAACGCGACAGACGGGGGGCTCGATGTGAGATTTCGCTTGCGCAACACCGGTGCCGTGGCAAGCGACGAGGTGCCGCAAGTCTATCTCGACGCGCCCGAAAAACCTCAAGGAGGAGTACAATTCGCCGTCCGCGCCCTCGTTGCGTTTGATCGAGTTCATTTGAATGCTGGTGAAACCAAGGTTCTCACCCTCCATGTACCGAGCCGTTTGCTCGAGTATTGGTCGACAAAGGCAAACCGCTGGGTTCGCACGGAGGGGCCACGGAAGCTGCAAGTAGGAGCGTCTTCACGCGATCTCCGCCTGGAGGCGATTACTGCGTCTCCGGGTGCTTGATCGCATTCCATCAACCTAAGTCACAAGGTCTCATAAGGAGGCTTCACGGAAATGAAAAGAACAGTCTTTGCACGATCTGTTGCCGGTGGCATGGTTCTCGCGCTCGGCATACTTTGCATGGTTTCGTCGAGCTATGCACAGAATCCTTCTGACCAGAGCTACCATCCGAACTATCCGCGGCTTGGTCTGATCTATATTGGTGGTGACCAGACATATCCTGAGACCGCCTGGCCCATTATGGCAAAGTTCAATGTCGTTATCATGGGCGCTGGTTATGAAAACTGGGGCAGAAGCAGCCGGACACGCGAGTCCCGCGTTGACGCCATTCATTCACTATCAAAGGTTGGCACCAAGGTCTTCCAGTATGTTGAGATGGAAGCCCAACATGCAACAAACACATTCGACCCAGCCACCGGCCAATGGACCACTGTCCCCAACAGCAGCTACAACATATATGCGCACTTCACCCCGACCATAGATGCGAACAACTGGTGGCTCTACAATGTCGGCACCGCTACCTCAGGGAGTGGCATTCCAGGACCTGAGGTCGTAAGCTCCGGCACAGCTTACAGCAACAGTGCCACTTATCTCATGAATTTTGCTCACGGGCCCTGGACGAAGGTCGATCCGTCGACTGGCTTCACGCCGTATCAAGCGGCAGCTAACTACGCCTACCATGAGTTTATCGCCGGGGATGTTGCGGGGCAGGCGAATACTGCGGATAACGCCTCGCCCGACATGGACGGAATCTTCCTGGACAATTGCTGGCAGGCTCCTTATAACGCCGGGGACTGGAATATCGATGGAGTTACCGAGCAACTGAATGGAAAAAATGGCTGGGTTACGGATCAGGAAGTTATAAACGCCTACCGCCAAGGCAATGCTGAATTTGCCCAGAAAATCCATGCTCTCGGCGCCGCTCAGCACAAGATGGCAATCTGCAATAATGGCAACTGGCCGCAGGCAGCCTCTTTTGCAACTCCTCCCGCGCCTCCAACAGCCATCGGCCCTCTCTATCATCAGTTTGACGGCGGAGTAGACGAAGCTGTTATTGGCGCCTCCTTCTCCAAAGAGACGTACGCCGGATTTAACGTTGCCATGCAATACTACATCGACCTCATGGCGATGGTTGCAGAGCCCAAGCTGGAAATATTCGATCAGGAGGGCCTCAAAGCCAATGGTTCCGACCCATACGATTCCACACCTTATCGCGCCATGCGTTACGGAATCTGCATGGCACTGATGAACGACGGCTATTATGACGGCGAAACCGCAGCGTCGCACATCGGTCCCTCTTATGGCACGAAGGTCTGGTTCGACGAATATGATGCCGGTGGTCTTGGCCAAGGCTATCTTGGTCAGCCGGTGACCAATTGGAAAGGCGCAGCTCAGACCCAGGCACGCTGGAACTATGGACCGCTTGGTGTTTGGGCTCGCGAATTCGAAGGCGGCATCGCGATCGTAAACCCCAAAGGCAATGGTCCGGTAACCCTTACCATTCAGGACCTGGGCGGCCAGATATGGAAGCACTTCCTGGGTACGGAGGACCCCGACGTAAACAATGGGCAGGATGTGACAAGTTCCATTACCCTTGCGGATCGCGACGGCGTCATCCTTCTACGACGCCATCCGTTGCGTAATGGTAACAACCTGGTGCCGACTAGCGAACTGCAGTGATTCAAGTCTTCGCTGTAACATGCATCTGCCGCGGCGCTGCTTCTGTGAAAGAACGAATGCCGTCTTTAGGTAGCAGACTCTAAGGGATGATGTGTCAACAACTCTGCGGGCCAGGGAAGCGGTTCCGGTGCGGGGCATCCAACCCTTGCGCCACCGGTTCCATGGCCACGCAGGAGTCTTTTAGCTTTTCCTCCACTGGCTGGCAATCGAGGCTGGCAGCGTGCGTTCCAGCACCGGTCGACTGCTACACCTCTGCAGTCGACAATGCAAATCGTCGCATCTTAAAATTAGATTGATGTTGGAACGATTAGGTATTTGACAGCATAATTCATCACTACCTAACCTTATAAAGTGCCGTCACTCGCCGATATCGGCGAATGGCCAACGCACCTTTCTTTACCCAGGAAGCTAAGCCACGCGAGAATAGCGGCGGCTTTGCCGACGCACCGCCGATGAGGAACTCTGATGGACCTTTCACCTTCCGTTCTCAATGCTATTGGATCCACGCCGCTGGTCGAACTTAGCCGGCTGACTCACGGCCTTGGCGGGCGTCTTTTCGTCAAGCTCGAATATCTCAATCCCGGCGGATCGAAGAAGGACCGTATGGCCCTCCAGGTCATCGAGGATGCTGAAGCGGACGGTAGCCTCAAGCCGCGCCAGCCGGTTGTCGAAATGACAAGCGGAAATGCGGGAACCGGCCTGGCGATCGTTTGTGCGGTGAAAGGCTATCCATTCATTGCAGTCATGTCCCGAGGGAACTCGCCGGAGCGGGCCCGTATGATGCGTGCCCTGGGCGCTGAAGTGGTACTCGTCGATCAACTGCCGGGCTCGACCCATGGACAAGTATCCGGAGGCGATCTCGAGCTCGTAAATCAGGAAGCCATTCGCATTGAAAAGGAGAGAGGCGCTTTCCGGGCAGATCAGTTTCATCATCAGGGCAACTTCCGGGCCCATTATCTGCATACGGCACGGGAGATTCTGGAGCAGACCGGCGGCAAGATCGATGCATTCTGCGATTTTGTGGGCTCAGGCGGCACTTTTGCCGGTTGCGCCGCGGCATTCAAGGAATACAATCCGAAGATTCAATGCTTCGTAGTGGAACCATTCGGTTGCGCCGTCCTGTCTGGTAACGAGGCTGTGCAGCCGAACCACAGAATTCAGGGTGGCGGATATTCAATGCCACAGCTTCCGATGATCAAAAACGAGCATATTGATGGCTATCTGCGCGTCACCGATGAAGACGCAATCAGTGCCGCACAATCCCTGGCAAAGCTCGAAGGGATTTTTGGCGGTTTCTCATCCGGCGCTAATGTGGCCGCCGCCAAACAGATTCTTGCCGGCCGCACGGTGGTGACCACAATCAACGACTCCGGCATGAAGTATCTCAGTACGGAGCTTTGGGGGTAAGGATGCAAGCTTCGGCACACAAGATGATCTCAAGCGAAGATCGATAGGAAGGTGGTTAGGCAATTCTGATATAGTATCGCCGTGGATCTAAGACAATTGGAAATGGCGATTGCGGTAGCGGATAACGCCAGCTTCACGCGGGCAAGCCAGCAGCTTTATGTCGCGCAATCCGCCATCAGCCGCAAGATCAAACTGCTCGAGGAAGAGCTAGGCGAGCCTATATTCAAGCGAGTCAATAGAAAGATATATGTGACGCCCGCAGGCCAGACTTTGCTGCGATACGCGCGCAGGATCTTTCTGGACATGCGCAACGCCAAGCTGGAGATATCTGAGATCGCGCATCTAGAGCGCGGCCAGTTACGGGTTGGGGCAGGAATGCTTGCATGCACTTATATATTGCCGCCGGTACTTGAGAAGTTCAAAGCGCTGCATCCGCGCATCGACCTTGAAGTGATCACCGCGCCAACTGACGCGCTTCTCTCTAAGCTGCAAGATAACCTGATCGAGCTTGGTGTTCTCACGCTGCCCATCAAGCATACCGATCTTCGGGTGGTTCCGCTTATCATGGAAGAAATGGTTGTCGTCACCAGCCCCAAGCATCCGGTGCTTTCGCAAAAGAGCAAGATCAATGCAGAAGAACTGCAGGACTATCCGCTGATTCTCTTTCCGAAAGAGGCACGTACTCGCAATGTGCTCGACGAGTTCTTCCATGCTGCGGGGATTGCACCGCGTATTGTCATGGAAGCAGAAAATGTTGCGCTCATCAAACCGCTTGTAAAGATCGATCTGGGAATCAGCATTATTCCCTTGCGCTCAGTCTCCGAAGAGCTTGAGCGTGGCGAGTTGCACTCCCTCAAGATCATGGACCACAAGCTCGTGCGGCGGGTGGGGCTGGTGTTTCACAAAACGGAGTACATTCCCAAGATGCTCTCTGAACTAATCCGGCTGTTCAAAGAAACCCAGGGTAAACCGCACAGGGTCGCTCGATCCTAACCCTGCGCATCGGCGGTGAAGAGCAACCATATCGCGAATGCATAGATATGATCTTACGATTCTATTAGACATGCAGCTTTCATCCCGCTAAAGATAAGAGAGCCATTTTTATAATTGCTTCGAGCCGTTCCAGCGCGATGATGACAACCGGACCACGATTCTCCGCGCAACCACACGCGGCCAACGAGGAAATCAATGAAGATGACTCGCCGAGAGCTGTTTGAAGGGATAGGAGCGCTCACACTTGCGGCAGGCATGCAACCCATCGCTGAGGCGGTGGAGATGCCATCGGCCTCGCTTCACGATGGAAATGGCCCTTTACAACTCGCCAGTACCGAGGCTTTCACCATGGAAGGCGACATTGCCGCACAGATGGTGGCAGGGATTCATGCCGATTTGCTGCAACGCAACAAGGCGTCCGTTGAGATGCGCGAAAAACTCTGGATACGCGATTATTCAAGTCGGAGAAACTACGAAGCGTCTGTAGCTGCGAATCGTGAGAGGTTTGCCAAAGTTATTGGTCTGATCGATGAGCGGATTGGGTACGCTTCGCCAAACGTAGAGATGCGTTTGGGAGATTCCCCTATCGTTGCAGATGGTGAAGGCTATCATATCTACCACGTGCGCTGGCCGACCCTGGCGGGAGTCGATGCCGAAGGCCTCCTGCTGGAACCTAACGGCAAGGTTGCAGCGCAGGTGGTTGCGCTTCCTGATGCTGACTGGTCGCCGGAAATGCTCGTGGGAATTGAATCCGGCATTGCACCGGAGGCTCAGTTCGCACGCCATCTCGCCGAGAATGGATGCCGAGTGCTGGTGCCCGCCTTAATTGACCGCAAGGACACCTGGTCCGGTAACGAGCAACTCGGTATCCACACAAACCTCACACACCGCGAATTCATCTACCGCATGGCCTATGAGATGGGCCGCCATGTGATCGGATACGAGGTGCAGAAGGTTTTGGCCGCTGTAGATTGGTTTGCGAAGAGCACGCCACGAACGAGCATTGGAGCTTTCGGCTATGGCGAAGGCGCTTTATTGGCGCTTTATAGTGCCGCTGTCGATCTCAGGATCGATGCCGCCTGCGTGAGCGGCTACTTCACTACCCGGCAGAAGCTCTGGCAGGAGCCGCTCTACCGCAATGTCTGGACACTCCTGCATGAGTTTGGTGATGCGGAGATTGCAAGCCTCATTGCTCCCCGTAGCCTGATTATCGAAGCATCTCGCGGCCCGGAGATCAGCGGTCCTCCGCCGGCCGGGGATGGGCGTCTGAGATCCGCCGCGTCAGGCAGTCTGGTGAGTCCGCCTCTTATTGATGTGCGCGCGGAGGTCGATCGCGTGCGCCCCGTTTTCGCGAAGCTGAAGGCTGAGAATCATCTGCTTTGTCTGCCCTCCGATGAGGGGCGGGGAGACCCCGGCTCGCCGGAGGCATTACGCGTCTTTTTGCATGCGTTAGGCGTAGGTGGCAAGGTCAAGCTTTCTGGAAGTGTACCCGCAAATGCGAGAACCAGCCTCGATGCTTCCGAGCGAATGCACAGGCAGGTCACGCAGTTGGTCGAATTTACCCAGCACGCCGTTATCGAATCGGAATCAGTGCGCAGCCAGTTCTGGAAAAAGGCGGATCGATCGTCTGTGGAACAATGGCAGCGCAGCACGGAATTTTACCGGAATTATCTCTGGGAAGAGATCTTCGGCAAGCTGCCAGATGTTGAGACGAACAAGCCGGTACAGACTCGCCGCCTCTATGTGCAGCCTAACTGGACCGGCTATGAAGTCTTCCTGCCCATGTGGGGCGAGGTTTTCGCCTACGGGATTCTGCTGGTGCCGAATGCGATCGAGCCTGGCGAGCGCCGTCCTGTCGTAGTGTGCCAGCACGGCCTTGAAGAAAAACCGCAGGACATAATCCTGGGCGACAGGGAGGGCGAGCACTACAATCACAACTTCGCTGCCGACCTCGTCGATCACGGATTCGTTGTTTACTGTCCTCAGAATCCCTATCGCGGTGGCGACAAGTTCCGCAAACTACAGAGACTCGCGAATCCGCTGAAGTACTCGCTCTACTCATACATTCTTAGCCAGAGTGAGCGCATGCTCAACTGGCTGGCTACTCAGCCTTTCGTTGATTCCAGGCGGATCGGCTTTTATGGTCTCTCCTATGGCGGCAAGACAGCCATGCGAGTCCCGCCATTGCTCAGCCAGTACGCGCTGTCGATCTGTTCCGGCGACTTCAATGAATGGATATGGAAGGTGACTCGGAACGACGAACCTTTTACCTATTGCTTTACGAACGAGTACGAAATCCCCGAGTTCAACCTCGGCAATACCTTTAACCATAGCGATATGGCGAATCTTATGACGCCACGGTCCTTCATGGTCGAGCGCGGCCACAACGATTCGGTCTCACTAGACTCGTGGGTGGCCTATGAGTACGCCAAAGTCAAGCGTCATTATGACTTGCTCGGACTTTTCGACCAGACCCGGATCGAATATTTCAACGGACCTCACGGGATCCATGGAGTGGGGACCTTCGATTTTCTGCACAAGCAGCTTAACTGGGGAGAGCCCTACCGTTATTAGCTGCGCCCGCATGATTTGGCCGTAAGCGGCCATCTCTAAATTAGATCGACTCGAAAAGAACTTGATATTTGACTGTATCCTTTGGCTCTCCTATATTTCCCTTATTTCGCGGGTGTCCAAAGATGCGCCGTCGTGTGCGGCGGACGCGGGCGCGCAGATGTATTTTTCAGGTCCTGAGACAGGGATGGGATGAATCGCAGAGAGTTTATGGGAACCGTTGTTGGCGGCATAGCCGCGGCGAAGCTCGGGATGGGAGCGGCACTCGGACTCGATGCCGAAGCCGTCGCTAGCCGTACGGTCGAGCAGGGAGCCTGGATCAGGAACGGACTTATCGATGCAGGGGGCTCGCATGAGCCCTATTTATTTGTAGTCCGCCGCGGCGGTCAAAGCCTGAATGCACGCGAAGACTACCGACACGAACAGAGTGAAGAGGTGATCCGCAAGCTCAAGGATCAGGGCGTCGAAGTCTTTCATACGCATCTCTACAAAGGTTTTGGCATGGCTGCGGAAAAATCGGAGATGGAAGACACCGTGCGCACCGCGGCCATTGCGCACCAGCTCGGAATGAAGATCGATACCTATATACAGTGGGATTCGATGATGTACGAGACCTTCTTCGCGGAGGAACCTCGCGCGAAGGACTGGGTTCAGTACGATGCCTATGGCCAGCCGGTAATGCTTGAATATGGGTACCAGCAGTCCTTTCGCTACCTGCCGTGTTTTTCCAACCAGGAATTTCTCGACTATCTCAAGAAGGTTGTGCGCTTCGCGGTTACGGAAGTCAAAACAGACTTCATTCATTTCGATAACTTCACGCTCAGTGCGGAGCCAAATTCCTGCCACTGCGCAGCCTGTAAAGCCGGGTTCAGGCAGCGCCTGCGCGCCAAGTATTCCGGGGAAGAACGTGAGGACCGCTTTGGATTTGAGAACATCGACTATGTGAATCCTCCGCTCTGGAATGGGACGAACCGTCCGGACAAAATGGAGGTAATTTCGGATCCGGTATTTCAAGAGTGGGTCGACTATCGCTGCCAGACAATGTCTGACGCGCTCCGCCAGATGGCGGAACTGATTCGTTCGTTGAATCCCGAGGTCGTGGTTGAGATCAACTACGGTGGGATCGTTGGTTACAACAGCTCATGGATTCGCGGCACGGACCTGGCGCGTTTGTTGCCGTATACCCAGGTCTTCTGGGATGAATCCGACAGCAAACCCGAGTTCACGAAAGACGGCAGGCTGCTCAGCGCCATCCGCACCTATAAGATGGCGCGGACCTATCGCAATGTCGTATTGACATACATATCGGCCAGTGAGACTGCCATCGCCGAATGCCTCGCTTTTAACCAGACGATTGGTTTTGTGGGCGTCAATCCGCTTTCCGCAGACGTAGTGAAATACATAGCCTTCTATCGCAAGCACCGCGATTTTTATGTGGAAACCGAAGACGTGGCGCCGGTGGCGGCGTTGCGGTCGTACGCATCCATTACGTACAGCAATGCCACCGCTGGGTTGAGCGCGCTTCTTGTCGAGCAGGCGCTCATCGAGGCAAGGCTCCCCTTCCGGCTGATTACGGACGAGCATCTCGCTGAACTATCGCCCGTAAACTGCAAGGTACTCATTCTTCCTGACACGGAGTGTCTCTCCGACGCGCAGTTGCAGACGATCGAGCACTATGTAGCCGAAGGAGGCGGCCTGGTTGCGACAGGGCAGTCTGGCCGCTATGATGCCTGGCGCAGGATGCGCGTGGATTCGGGACTTAAGCGCCTGGTTCAAGGTCAGCTTCCTTTGCATGGGGGGGACGGGGCAAGTACGGGAGGTTCTCTTGCAACTCGGCCGCTGCGCAAAACTTTTGGCAGAGGACGAACTGTCTTCATTCCCGCAGTTGAATTCGATGGACCGCTGCCGCCCGATGAGCCCTACTTCACCCTGGGCACGGAGTTCTGGAAGCGTCCGAAGAACTGGCAGGATATTGTTGATGCAATCACATGGTCCGCCGGTGAAGATCTGCCGGTTACGGTTACGGCGCCGGACTTTGTGGCAATGAATTTAGTTGAGCAGGCCACGAAGCGCAGGCGCATCATTCACCTGGTGAATTACGACGCAGAGAAAAATCCCACTGTCGCCAACATCTCAATTCGCTGCGCAACGCCGCAGGCGAAGCCTGCAATCGAGGTTCGGTTCTATGCGCCGGGTACAGATGGCGGCAAGCCGATAGACTTCCGCGTGGCGGGCGCGGAGGCTGTATTTACCGCGCCAGCGTTGCACGCCTACGGCATGATCGTAGTGAATTGGTAGCTCCCAAAACGTTTCAAATCGGGCTGTGGCCTATCCTTACAGCTCGCGAGAAGAGTGGATGAATCGAAGAGAATTTGTGGTTGGATCCAGCGCGTCCCTTTTTGTCCCCGCACTCCTGAGCGCGCGCGGCCAAGTGCATGCGGCTCCGCGACTGGAGCCTTCCTACGCGAAAGAGATGCCGGACATGCTGATGTCGTATTTGCTGGGCAAGCTGAATCGGCTTGCCTCTATACGAGACAAAAAGCACGCCCTTCTGCGAACAGCGGCCGACTTTGAAACACGAAACCGCACAGTGCGCGAGAATCTTCTTTCCATGCTCGGCACGTTTCCCGAGAAGGGACCACTTGATACCCGCATTGTGAAGACGGCCCAGAAAGATGGTTATCGCGTCGAAAATATAATGTTCTTAAGTCGCCCTGACTTCTGGGTGACGGGCAATCTCTATGTGCCCACTACCGGTAACGGACGATATCCTGCAATCATTTCGCCATGTGGGCATTATCCGCTGGCTCGGATGACGCCACAGTATCAAAGCGCTTATATCAGCCTGGCAAAAAGCGGATTCGTTGTCCTGAGCTACGACCCCATCGGTCAGGGAGAGCGAAGGCAGTATTGGAATCCAGCGACGGGTGTCACCGATGTCGGTGGGCCGGTTTTTGAGCATTCCATGGCTGGTCAACTGCTGCTGTTGTTCGGGGAGAATTTGACCAACTATCTTGTCTGGGAAGGTATGCGCGCGATCGATTATCTTTTGACGCGGCCTGAAGTGGATTCCACGCGCATTGGCTGTGCCGGCCACTCCGGGGGCGGGACGTTGACCAAGTTTATCGCCGCTGCCGATCCACGCGTCCAATGTGCGGCGATCCTTGAGGGAGGCACGGCGAATCAATGGCCGTCGCGAGGTGTTGGCATCGCGGATATCGAACAGAATCTCTTCCCGGCTGCGCTCCTTGGCATCGACAACGTCGATCTCCACGCAGCGGTCGCGCCGCGGCCACTGCTGGCCTGCATCGAGACTTACAGCGCGGGATTCGACAACGCGGCAGATGTTATCCGGTCCTGCTATAAAATGCTCGGCGCAGGCGAAAAATTCGATACTGTGGCAGCCGACGATCCGCACGCGTGGACTCCGAAGCTCAGACAGGCAACGACTGACTGGTTCTCCCGCTGGTTCTATGGCCGTAGTGGTCCGCAGCAGGAGACGGCATTTGAAACCAGCCGCGCCGAGGATTTGTACTGTACGCCCGATGGGTCCCTACTCTATTCGCACACGGGCAAGACGATCTTCTCCGTCATCGCGGGTAAGGCGGCTACGCTACCTCCACATCCACAACCATTGCATACCCCTGCGGACCTCGCCGCCCATCGCCGACAGGTTCGTGATCGCCTCCGTGACCTCTTACGCTATGAAAGGCAGCAGCCCCCACTGGGTGTGCGCCACATTGTGACCACGCCGCGCGAAGGCTATCGGATCGATAAGATTGAGTTTCTTTCCGAGCCCGGCATTTACATTCCCGCATGGGTGTTTATTCCTGAAACGCGCAGCCGAGTGTCGCGAACGGTTCTCTACTTCAATGACGAAGGCATGCAGAGCGATGGCATGGAGTACGAAGGCGGGGAAGCCTCTGGATTGACTCACGGCATCCTTGACGAGCTTGTGCGCGATGGAAATCTGGTCATTGCAGCCGACGTCCGCGGGTCGGGCGCGACTCACGCAGCAGATACTTCACGTCTCTCTGTCGGTGAGTATGGGCAGCTCTTTGATATGGATACCAGAGCGGCCTATGCTGCATGGTCAATGGACTCCTCGCTGCTGGGCATGCGCGTGCTGGATGTGGTGCGGTGTGTCGATTACACGGTGCAGCGCGAAGGGGTCGATATGCAGCGGCTGCATCTGATCGGCAAAGGGCGCGCCGCGCTCTGGTGTCTCCTTGCTGCTGTCTTCGATGAACGCATCGCAAATCTCATCTGCACAGACAACCTTCTTTCTTATCGAACACTCGCAATGGCTGACCGGTACCTTTATGCAGCCGACGTCTTCATTCCGGATGTTCTTCATCATTTCGATCTTCCCGAGATTGCGGCGACGATTGCGCCGCGCCCGCTGGTTTTTATCGAGCCCAGGGACGGCCTGAAAAAGACAGTGGCTTTTCAGCAGGCTGCGGAGGCATATCGAGGGACTCTGGGTGCTTATCGGACAGCGGGCGCAGAAGAGAATTTTCAAATCGAGTGCGAGGGCGCGGGCCTGGGCAGCGCGAACCACTATCTGAGTCTCATGCAATCTATGGAGCGCGGCTCGTTACGCCGGCCAGAACGGGATACAAAGGGGTAGGGAAGTGAGTGATCGCAGAGAGTTCCTGAAAGGTGCGGGGTTCCTGGGCCTTGCGACTTGGTCTGGAGTATCGCCGACTGCTGCGCAGCAGACGGGTGTAACGGGTGTAAGGGATGAGAAAGCGGCAGGCGAACAATTATCGGCAACGCACCCTGACAGCATCGTTCTCGAGAACACCGAGATGCGGCTCGAGATCAGCCCCAAGGGTACGGCGCGCAGCCTGATTCACAAAGCCTCGGGACAAGAGTGCCTGGCGCGCGACGCAGACGTGCCGATGTTCACGCTTACGCAGAATCGTCCCTACGATAACGAATTGCAGCTTTCTTATCCGGCCGACGTTACAAGTTTTTCCGCTGTCGAAGTCAAGCGGGAAGGGAATGGCCTGCTCGTCGCGTTCGAGCGCGTAGGCTATTCAGCCTCTGTAGCGGTCAAAATCACGGATGCCTATATCGGGTTTCGTCTGGAGAAACTCATCTACAACGGTTACACCTCTCTGCGCAGCAAACGGAAGACGCCGGTGGACGAAACACTCTTTGTTCAACTTCCGGTGCGCACACGGAAGAATCTGGGCCAGTGGCTCAACGTGATGTGGGATGAGAATGTTGCGGTGAACCTGCTGGCCACTGATCCGTACACGCGCATTCGCTCAAAAGAACGCCCAGGCTATTTCCTCTTCCAGGCAGGAAGTGACAACGACGTGCGGCTGGAGGAGATAGGTGCAGCTTTGATTACTACGAAGACGGAGCATTTGCTCGACCGCATTGCACGTGTAGAGGAAGATTATGATCTGCCGAGAGGAGTCAAAAGCCGCAGGTCGCGCGCATACGGTTACTCGTACTATGAGGCGTCCACTATCACTCCTCAGGATGCCGGCCGGCACATTGAGTACACGAAGCAGAGCGGTCTGGGCGCCATGGATGTGTACTATCTTGCTTTTGTCGCCAGCGCCGGCCACTTTCCCTGGCGGCCAGAGTATCCGCGCGGCATGCGCGATCTGAAGGCGGTTGTCGCGCAGATCAAAGATGCCGGCATCCTGCCCGGAATCCACATCCATTACTGTAAAACTCATAAGCACGACGCCTATGTGACGCCTCGGCCAGATCCGCGGCTGAACCTCGTCCAGAATTTCACGCTCTCCGAGAACGTCGACGCTGCGGCTGCGACCATTCCCGTGGAAGAGAACCCGCGCCTTTGCACTCTTGATGACCAAAGAAGGATCCTCAAGATTCAAAATGAACTCGTCGCTTATGAGCGCTACACCACAACACCTCCGTATCGATTTGAAAACTGCAAGAGGGGCGTATTGGGTACACAGGCGTCGCCGTATCCGATGGGCTGCCGCCTTGGCCTGCTCGATGTGGATACCTGGCCGGTCTTCGTACGGTTCACGCAGAATACAACGATCCAGGACGAGGTAGCTGAGCGATTGAAAAATATTTACGAACAGGCGGGCTTTGAATTCGTCTACTATGACGGCGCTGAGGATGTTCCGCCGCCGTATTGGTACACGGTTTCGCGCGCGCAATGGATCGTCAACCAGAAGCTCAACCCGCCGCCTCTGTTTGCGGAGGGAGCCTGCAAATCGCACTTCAGTTGGCACATTTTGACTCGCGGCAATGCCTTCGACGTCTTTAAGCCGGAGGTGATCAAGGCGGCGACGCGTGCTTATCCCGCTGCCGAGGTCGTGCGCGCGGAGAAAGATTTCACCAGTATCAATTTCGGCTGGATTGGGTATTGGGCGCCAGGCAAGGACACAATGGGCACCCAGCCGGACATGCTGGAATACGTGACGAGTCGCGCCGCGGCATGGGACTGCCCCATTGCCATGCAGGGTAATCTAGAGGCAATGGATGCGCATCCTCGCACTCCCGATAATCTGGAAGTGATTCGCCGATGGGAGAAAGTGCGTGCGCAAAAGTGGCTTACGAGGGAGCAGAAGGCTTCACTGCGCAATCTGGAGCAGGAACATATTTTGCTGGTCGACGAGCGAGGACGATTTGCTCTTGTGGCATGCACCCAGATTGAGAGGGTCGCCGGCGCCGATGCACCTGGCAGGGCGTTCCTGTTCGAGTACCAGGACAGCACGTGGGTGACGTACTGGCACACATCGGGCGAGGCCACGCTGCGGATTGCTCTGCCGGAGAAGCAGATAACACTGATGAAGAACCTGGGAAAGCCGCTGCCGGTCAAGGCAGAGGGAGGCCGGACGAAGCTTCCTCTTGGCGAGCGGAGATTTGTGCAACTTCGCGGTATCACACGCGAGGAGGCGATTTCGGCCTTCCAGAACGCAACCATTCTTTCCGCATAAGGGCAATATCTACCAGGGCGGGGAAGAGCGGTCCGCCGAAAACGAATTGAACGAGGAGCCTTCAATGCCATTTGCGCTCGACCGTTTCCGTGGAATCTTCCCGGCGGCACTTACCATGTTCGACAAGGATAATCAGCTTGATGAGGACGCTACGGCAAGGCACTGGGATTGGCTGATTGAAAATCAGCGCGTCGATGGGCTTGTGATCGCGGGCACCAGTGGAGAGTTCATTGCGATGGAATCGGAAGAGCGTAAGCGCGTCTTCCGTCTCGCCAAAGATGTGGTTCGCGGACGAGTGCCCGTAATCTATGGTTCCGGCCACTATAGTACGAAGATTTCCATCGAGCTTTCGGTCGAGGCGGAAAAATGCGGCGCAGATGCCATCATCGTAATCCTGCCCTACTTTCAAAAGCCGTCCAAGCCCGCCGTAATCGAGCACTATCGCCGGATTCGCAGATCAGTCAACTTGCCGCTCATGCTCTATAACAATCCACATAACTCGGCATGTGTCGATTTCTCCCCTACGGAGATTGCGAAGCTGGCGGATGAAGATGTCTTTCATATGGTCAAGTCCACCTATGGGACGGTTGAGCCCGTGCACGATTTAAGTTATCTTCTCGGCGATCGGATCGCCATCTTCTATGGGTCGTTCATTGCGGGCTATGAAGGTCTCTGTGCCGGTGCCCACGGTTGGATCAGCGGCATTCTTAATGTCGCGGCCAAGGCGGCAAAGCAGCTTTATAAGGCAGTTGCCATTCATCACGACGCTGCGCTCGGTTTCCAAATCTGGAAGCGCATTCTTCCGCTGGTTCACTTGTACACTCATCAGCAGATCGGCCCTGTGAGCGATCTTGCAATTTATCGCTCGATGCTGAGCCTGTGGGGGCTCGAAGGAGGCTATAGCCGCGACCCCTTCTTCCCGCTTAGCCCCGACCAGGTAGAAAAGCTGCGGAAAATTCTGGAACAGACTGGATGGATTGATCCGGAGCGCGCACTGGATGGCATTCTATGAAGATTCGCGTGGCACTGATCGGCTGTGGCGCGGTGGGAGCGATTCATGCCGCGCAGTTGGCTGGCCAACGCGACGTGGAGTTAACAGCAGTCTACAGCCCTCGCTCAGAGGAAGCGAGAGAGTTCGCAAGCCGATATGGGGCGCACGCCACGGTTTCCAGTGTGGAAGAGGCAATCTCAGTGGCGGACGCCGCAATTGTATGTTCTCCCTCTCCTTTGCATTTTGAGCAGGCGCAGATATGTTTGCGTGCCGGGCGGCATACCTTAATAGAGTTGCCGCCATGCGGAGATGTAAGGGAAGCCGAAGAGTTAGGAAGGATTGCCCACCAGCAGCATGTAATTGTGGGGTGCGCGCATACATCGCGCTATCTCGAGCCGTATGTGCGCATTCGTGCTGCTCTGTGCTCGGGCTTGCTCGGTGAGATTCAGGAGATCAGTTACCTCCGCTATCTGCAACTGCGGCCCCGCTTGTGGGTGGACAATGCGCTTGTGCATCACGCCGCGCATATCATTGATCTTGTCATGCACTGGTGTGGAGGGCTCGAGCCTCTGGCCTGCGTTGCGTTTCCTCGTGCTTCTCCCCCACAGTCGGTGTCCGTAGTGGCTATGCTTCCCTCCGGAAAGTCGCTGACGGCGGCAGTTAGCTATGGCGCGAAGCTTCCAGTGAGCAAGATGGTCGTGGTGGGAGCGAAGCATACGGTGGAAACTGATGGCTTCAGCTATGTGAAGTCTGACCTGGAGGAGATGCAGTTCACCGCTGACGAGCGCAATATTTATGAGCAGGCCATCCTTGCGCAGGACATACATTTTATCGAGGCCTGCGGCGCGAAAAGCACTTATATCCTGTGGTCGGAAACCGAAGATCTGATGCGGATGATCCAAAGCTTTCAGGCGCTGAGCGCTGCCGGAGGAAATATCTCAAGATTAGATTGATCAGAGAAGAACTTGATATTTGACGGAGGTATCCGGCTCCAATACATTTCACGTTGACATCTTTTTCATTGGCATTCCGTGAATGGGGGATCGGGCATAAGAGAAGCAATGAGGGTACTTCGCCGCAGGCAGGGGAGCACATCCGGCAGTCAGATCTTTGGAGATTTGAACTGAAGCACTCCTTCTTGATCGGGCCGACTTACATGAATACGGTTGACAGAATTCACTCGTCTTTTTCAGAAAAATTGGCATAGAGGCCATACATGAAGGTTACGGATATTAAGACACAGATTGTGAATCTCAATTTTCGCAATGCTGTGATTGTCAAGATTGAAACAGATGAAGGTGTTACGGGGTTGGCTGAGGCCGTGATGAAGCGGAGAACTCAGACCATCGAGCGCTCGATTCTGGATTTGAAGCAATACCTGTTAGGCAAAGATCCAACAGAGATCGAGAGCCACTGGGAAAGGATGTATCGCGATTCCTTTTGGGTGGGCGGGCCTCTTCACAGTACATCAATCAGCGCGATCGACTGCGCACTCTGGGATATTCTAGGCAAGTCTTGCGGATTGCCAGTCTACAAGCTTCTGGGTGGTCCCACTCGGACCCGAGTTCCCGTATACTGCCATTGCTCGGCCGGAAACTCTCCGGAAGCTTTTGCCTCCAACGTAAAGGCTTGTAAGGCGCGTGGCTATCAAGCCCTGAAGACCACGTTGCCCCTCTTTTATGGTGAAGGGAATCGAGGCGGTGACCGCCACGCAGTCAATGGGAGCGGCTACTCCGGAACTCAAGGTATGATCGATTCGCAATGGAAAGAGACCGAATACCTTGATCCTTCCATTTTCAGCCGGATCCGTGAATTCTTCATTGCTGCGCGTGAAGCGGCCGGGCCGGAATTCGGCATTGCTCTGGACTGTCATGGCCGGCTGAACCCAAAAGCGGCACTGCGCCTTTGCCGAGCCCTGGAAGATCTGAATCTCCTGTTCGTGGAAGAGCCAGTGCCACCCGAAAGCGTGGAAGAGTTGAGCCTCGTGCAGCGCGAAACCACTATCCCCATCGCCGCGGGAGAACGGTGGGCCACGATTTACGGCGTACGACCGTTCCTGGAGAAGCACGCAGTGGATTACCTGCAATGCGATCTGGTCAACTGCGGCGGCATCACCGGGCTGAAGAAAATAGCTGCTCTCGCCGAGGCGCACTACATCGGCATGGCGCCACACAATCCCAACGGACCGCTGGCGACGGTGATGAACCTTCACTATGCCGCGGCCATCCCCAATTTCTTTATCCTGGAGACGATCGGTTCTGATGCGGATGAGAAACTCGCCGCCGAGATGCTGACGATTCCCTTAAGGCCTTATGCAGGCGCGCTGGAACTTCCCACAGGCGCGGGTTTCGGTGTGGATCTTGCGCAGGAAGCCTTGGACGCGCGGCCTTATATGCCCTACGCTGGGCACCGGTAAGCCTGGACATTATCCTTACATAGGATGGAAGAGCATCCGGGCAGGCGTGAGTTGGAGAGAGCCGGAACCGAAGAATCAGAGAGCAGGGAAATGGAGAGTCGCGAGCACATCTCTGCTCGAACCTGGTTGACCTGCTTTTTGTTGTTTCTTGCTACGTCAATTGTCTATCTTGACCGACAGGTACTGGCTCTCACTGCCGTAAAGATCATTGCCAACTTCAATCTGACGAATGAACAGTTCGGGCAAATCGTTGCGGCCTTTCGCTATTCATACGGGCTGATGCAGATCTTCGGCGGGTTCCTGGTTGACTCCTATGGACCCCGCCTCATTTTTCCCATCGCCAGCGGAGCCTGGTCGCTCGCGGGTTTATTAACGGGTTTTGCGATGACAGCCAGCATGTTCACCGGACTGAGATTTTTGCTCGGTGCTGGGGAAGCATTCAATTGGCCGTGCTCGCTAAAAGTGACGAACTCGCTTTTCAGCCCAAAAGATCGCCCGCTTGCCAATGGAATCTTTAACAGTGGTGCTGCGATGGGTGCGCTTGCCGCTCCGCTTATCGTTACATGGATCACTCTCAGTTGGTCGTGGCGTGCTGCGTTTGTTATCACCGGCGCAATCGGCGGCTTGTGGATCTTCGCCTGGCTCTGGGTTACGAAGGAGTCTGCGGGCTCGCTCAAGGGCAAGCGCGTTGCAATAAAGAATGTTGTGCAGGTGATAGGCCGCTTCCTGGCGATGCGAGACTTTTGGATTCTCATGGTCTCGGCGCTCATAATCAATAGCGTCAGTTACTACCTGTCTGACTGGATACCGCTTTATCTCGAAACGGCGCGCGGCTTCAGCTTCGCTCGCGGCAATGTGCTCTCCATTGTTGTTTATTGCGGTACTTTCAGCGGTAATTTGCTGGTTGGACTTTTTGTCCGCGCACTGGTGGCGCGCGGAAACAGCACACTGACCGCCAAGCGATGGGCGCTCTTTGTAGCATGCCTGCTAATGTCTTTTGCAATCTCGGCCGGACTAATGCCCAATCGCTATATCGCGGTTTTGTGCCTTGCGCTCACAGGAATCGGCGTCGGCGCGTTCCTGGTCATTTATCTCACACTTGTGCAGGATCTGGATCCGGCCTATGTCGGTGTGAGCTCCGGACTTCTCGGCGGCCTGAGCAACATCGCTTATGGAGCAGTTAGCCCTTACATCGGCTTTCTCGCCGACCGCCATGACACCATCCTGATCTTGCTTCTCGTTGGTATTCTGCCCTGGTTTGCATTTGCATCCATCTTCTTTGGAAAGAGGTTTCGGACGCAATGATCGATGCCTATTGTCATCTCGACATGAGCGCTGCGCAGCCGATCGCTGATCTCGAGCGGCGTATGGATGCTGCAGGCGTTGATCGAGCTCTTGTAGTCGAAACCTGGAGTGGAGACAACCGTATATGTCTGCAGCAACTGGTCGCATCTTTCTCAGCCCGATTCCGTGTGGTGCCTTGCTTTCGTCCCGACCAGCCGCAATCCAATTCTGAGATCCTATCTATGGAAATGGTGCGCGGTCTTCGCGTGAAGACCCGCGACCTGAACCGCCTTGGGCCGATCGCTGAAATACTTGAGTCAATGGGAAAATGGCTGCTACCCCATGCCGAGTCAGGCATTGGCAAGCTGGCGGAGGAGCTTCTTCAAATAGCCGATCTTTATCCGCAATTGCCTATCTATCTGCCGCACATGGGCTGGCCGCGACGCGATCGACAGGATGACAACGATTGGCTTGAATCAACTTCCCGCTTGCGAAAGCTCCCCAATGTCATAGTGGGAGTTTCAGCCATGGCGCATTTTTCGCGTGAGGCCTTTCCTCACAACGACGTTGCTCCATTCGCCTCACACCTATTGACAACCTTTGGCCGGGAATTGCTCGTTGCGGCCAGTGATTATCCGCTGTTTGAAAAAGACAGGTACGCGCAGTACATACATTTGGCCATTGATTGGATTGGTGGCGCCAGGCAACTTGGATCCCACTTTGAATCAAGCCTTTTTGGCGAATAGTTCAGATCAGGAAGGATAGAGAAAATGGAGACAATCGGCTTCGTAGGAATCGGCGTCATGGGGAAGCCTATGGCTGCAAATCTTCTACACGCGGGCTATTCAGTATTGATCGTTCCCCGCCATCCGGAGAAAGAGGCATCGCTCATCGCGCAGGGGGCGTTGACCGTCACGTCGCTGCAGGAGCTTGCCCGCACCAGCGATGTGATTATCCTCATGCTTCCCGACACCAACACAGTTAAACATGTCCTTTTCGGAGACGGCGGGATAGCTCCCAGTATTCAAAAAGGTTCCATTGTCATCGACATGAGCACGATCTCTCCGGAAGAGACAATCGAGTTTGCGGAGCATTTGACTGCAGCCGGATGCGCGATGCTCGACGCACCGGTAAGCGGAGGCGAAAAGGGAGCAGAGGCGGGAACGCTTGGAATCATGGTAGGCGGTTTGCAAGAAGTCTTTGAAAGATGCCGCCCGATTTTTGAAGCCATAGGAAAGACGATTACTTACACCGGCCCGAGCGGATGCGGACAAAAGACCAAGCTCGTCAATCAACTGGTGGGAGCGACCAATTTGCTTGGCGCAGTAGAAGGGCTGCGCCTCGCACGTGCGGCAGGCCTCAACGAGCAAACGACATTAAATGCAGTTTCAAGCGGAGCTGCATCTTCTTGGATGCTGGTCAATCTCGGTCCCAGAATCCTGCAGGGGGATTTTGCTCCCGGTTTCAATATTCGTCTGCAGCACAAGGATCTAACACTGCTGAAGGATTGGCTTGCCGGTATGGACGGTGATTTCCCGGCCGCGAATCTTGTCTATTCGCTCTTTCACGAAGCAGTGGATGCAGGGCTTGCGGGTCAGGGCAATCAGGGCCTGATCAATCTTTGGCAGAACGGGAAAAGGGAACTGAAGGCTAAATCGACCAGGGGATAGCTTCTTCCCCAATATTCGAGGAGGGCTGCTTAGTTCTAAACCCTTTTTCCCGCTGCAATCTGGGCTTTCCGTGTCGTTCTTCCACATCGATGGGAAGTTCGATCGCATCGAGATCCGCAGCAATGATGCCTTAGGCGTGCATTGCTTGCTAAATGGTTGTTTTGGATCCGGGGACGCAACATACCTAAAACATGTGGTACGGCGAGGGGCCGGAAAACCAAGTCGATCAAAAGTACTCTCAGGTCCGATAACGGATATTCTGTAAACCAAGGCGGCAGCAGCGTGCGGGCGGCTATCCCATTTAGAATTTGCCTTATGGAGTTGCCCCCGATTCCCTCCTTGCAAGTGATCCAGGCGGTCACCGGCACTTTTTGGCATTTTGATCTGGCTCGCGAGCTGGAGTCTCGCGGGTATCTGAAGCGTATCTATTCGAGCTTTCCCTGGGCGCGGTTGCGCCGCGAAGGCGTGCCGCGCGAGCGTGTCCGGACTTTTCCCTGGATTCACGGGCCGTGGATGCTGGCGCACCGCTATGCAAAGGTGCCTCAGCGTCTTTCCACGGAGGTCGCGCTGGCGAATATCCGGCTATTTGATGCGTGGGTCGCCGGGCGCCTGGAGGATTGCGATGTCTTTGTTGCGATATCCGGTTCGGGGCTGAAGGCGGGCCGGCTGGCCCAAAGCCGTGGAGCGAAATACGTTTGCGACCGGGGATCTTCGCATATCCGTTATCAGAAGATGATTGTCGAAGAGGAATATGCGCGTTGGGGCTTTGCGGGCAGCAGGGTCGATGCTCGGGCAATTGAGCGGGAGGAAGCGGAATATGCCCAGGCGGACGCGATTGCGGTTCCTTCAGAGTTCGCGCGGCGGAGTTTTGTGGAAATGGGCGTGGAGGCGGAGAAAGTCAGGAAAATTCCCTACGGGGTGCGGTTGGACCGCTTTTCCAACACTGGCGACAAGCCATCTGGGTCATTCGATGTGCTGTTCGCGGGCACAGTGAGCGTCCGTAAGGGTGTTCCTTATCTGTTAGAAGCGTTCGCGAAGTTGAAGCATCCCTTAAAGCGTCTGCGGCTGGCCGGGCCGGTTGAGCCTGAGATGCGTTCCCTGTTGGGACGCTTCGACTTAAGCGGGGTGGAGCTGCTGGGTCGTCTTTCGCCGGACGATATGGCTCGATGGATGAACGCCAGCCATGTGATGGTGCTGCCCTCGGTGGAAGACGGCTTTGGGCTGGTGATGGCCCAGGCAATGGCCTGCGGAGCCGTGGTGGTGGCCTCAGAGAACACGGGCGGGCCGGATCTGTTTACAGACGGCGTGGAGGGATTCGTGGTTCCAATCCGCTCACCGGAAGCAATCTGCGAACGGCTGACGCGGCTCGCCAATGATCCGGACCTGCGAGAGCGCATGAGCGAGGCGGCGCTAATGCGCGTGCAGCGATTGGGAGGCTGGAATGGCTATGGCACCAGCTGCAGCAGGTTTCTGGCGGAACTCATCACCCGACCGCCCCTCGACGACAGCAATACGGCATTTTCGAAGTGAATGTGACCCTGTCGCGTTTTCGGTGTCAACGCTCGCTTCACCCCGGGACTATTGGTCGCGTTGACTTGAGGTTTATGGCTTCGGGACACAGCAACTCCCAAATGCTTTAGCGAGGAGTCCTCAATTTCTCGATCAATGCGACCGTGGACCGAACCGATGCCTTGCCTACTCGAAACAACGGCCGGCAATTCTCCCTGAGAAAATTGGCTATCGGCATCAGAGCCTGGTCAACACGGTAACGAAGCTCCTGCTGCCGAAAGCTCAGGGCCGGGTCTTCACCTTCATTGCTGAAAACCCGCATATAGTAATTCGGAAAAACCGCGGTTAGAAAACTGTATTGCCGCTCCCATCGCTGGCTGTAGTCGATTTCCGCCCTGCCGATGCTGCGATCTTCATAGTATTCCCCCATGAATTCCAGAGCCCCGCGGCTTTGCAGGTGAGGTTGATCGCTGTACAGGAATTCCTCTTTGGCGGAAGCTGCCGGAGTCGGCGTCACGAAACACGGCTCACTGCTTCCCAACAAAGGTTGGGTCAGGTCCGGCGGATGATGCGCTCCCGCAAAATTGATGATGCCGACCTGCGGATTGGCTTCGAGCATGGCAATGGCGTTGGATAGATAGTCCGATGGACCATGGCACAGCCAGTCATCCTGAATCATCAGAATGTATTTCCCGGTACAGTGTCGCAGTCCGTTGTTGTTGTTGGCGCCCATTCCCCTGTTCTTTGGGGAGAGGGCGAAAACATCCGCGGCCAGCGCGCGAATTTTGCGCTGAATTTCGGGACCGCTGCCGTCATCGGCAATCACAATTTCGAGGTTAGGGTAGTCGGTGTTTTCGCGGAAACGGCGCAGCGACTGCTCCAGCAGGTCGTATCGCTTATAGGTGATGAACAGAACGGAAACGAGAGGATCCTGGTTTGTCATGGTGAAAATACAGTTGAGTGCTCTGCTAACATCGATCCTATTGCATGGCAAAGGTTTTAATCACTTCTTCCAACGCCGATTTTGCCTTCGAGGTCTGGAGACACGGTACCACTTTTCTTCTGAAGCACGGCGCGGAATTGGATGTCGCCGGACAACATAGCCTGACGGACGACCCGGTAGAAGCCGATATCATTCTTATTGGAGAGATGGGCACGGTTGGCGCATTCGCCGAAATGGTTCGCGCCCATCCGTATTACAGGCGGTTCCCGGAGAAATGTTTCCTGTTTGACAGCGGCGACGGACTCTTTCCAACTCTCCCCGGCATTTACGCGTCGCTTACCAGAGAGCAATACCGGTTGGGATACACGCGCACTGGCTTCTATCTTTACCTTATCGAGAACGTACTGATTTCTTCTCGTCCTTATACCGGAAATGAGAGATATCTTGCATCTTTCGTCGGTTCCAGGATCACTCACCCGGTGAGAGAGAAGCTGTTTGAGTTGGGACGGAGCGATATTTATACAAGAGACACATCGAGCCACAGCCAACACATGACGTACCACGGCTTGCCCGCCGAGCGGACCCGCTTCTGGGCTGAATACGCGGATTCAATTGCGGATGCGAAATTCAGCCTTTGCCCGCGAGGGCGTGGCGCCGGCAGCATCCGCCTGTTCGAATCGATGAAAATGGGGCGCGCGTGCGTGATTCTTTCCGACGCCTGGCAGCCGAATCACTTTGTGAATTGGAGCGAATTCTCCATCTCGGTTCCTGAGAGCGAAGCTTCTCGGATTCCTGAGATACTTGAGCGGAACGAACACCGCGCAGCCGAAATGGGCGCATGCGCCAGGCGGACGTGGGAGGAGCGATTTTCCGAACAGGCCCGCTTTCATTACGTGGTCGAGCTATGCCTCGACATTCAGAAGCAGGTCGCGAATGGAGTCTTCGCCAGACATTTGCGTGTCTTGCGGCAGACAGCAAATCCCAAAAACCTGCGGCATTATTTGAGCAGCAAGATGAACCTGTACCGCAATACCGGAAAAATTTACTGGTGACACATTCCAGTTCAAACGAACCCCTGGAAAAGCGGCCTTTGTTTTTTTGAGACAATGTCCGCATGGCAAACGACATTCGCGCAGGTGTAATTGGATTCGGGCTGGCCGGGCGCATTTTCCACGCGGCCGTCATTGCGGAAACACCGGGACTGGAGCTGGCCTGCATCGTGCAGCGCCGCGGCAACGAGGCGGCGCAAGCGCATCCTGGCGTGCGCATTGCCCGCTCGATTGAGGAAATGCTGGAGGACCGGTCGATTCAACTGGTCGCCGACGGCACACCCAGCGCCTCGCACTTCGAGCATGGGATGCAGTGCCTGCGCGCTGGACGGCACGTCATGATTGACAAGCCGTTTGCGCTGACCTCCGACGAGGCCATGCAGATGATCGACGAAGCACGCAGGCGGAGCGTTTTGGTGACCTGCTACCAGAACCGGCGCTGGGACGGCGACTTCCTCACGGTGAAGCAACTGCTGGCGTCAGGCGCATTAGGACGAGTGGTTTCCTTTGAATCGCACTTTGACCGTTACCGCGAAGACCCGCGGTTGAATTTCTGGCGCGAGAACGGGGGCCCGGGAGGAGGGCTGCTGTTTGACCTTGGGCCGCACCTGATTGACCAGGCCACGGCACTTTTCGGCGATCCGGAAAGTATCTGGGCCGACGTTCGCACCGATCGCGAAGGCGCCGTGGTGGATGACGCGTTTGACATAACGCTGAAGTTTGCCGGCGTGACGGCCCTGCTGCGCTCGACCATGACGGCCCCCATGCAGCAGCCGAGGTTCGTGGTCCACGGAATCAAGGGCACGTTCATCAAATGGGGACTTGATCCGCAGGAGGATGCGCTGAAGGCCGGCGTGAAGTTCCGCGACCCAGGCTTCGGCGAAGAGCCGGAATCGCAGTGGGGCGAGTTGCACCTTGCGGGCGAGCCGGTACGCAAAATCAAGACCGCCGCCGGAGACTATCGCGGCATCTACGCCAACGTCCGCGACGCAATTCTGGGCAGCGCAAAGCTGGAGGTGACTCCGGAACAAGCGTGGCGCACAACGCGGCTGATCGAGCTGGCGCGGCAATCAAGCGACGAAGGGCGGCGGATCGCCTTCCCGAGTTAGGTTCTCCGGCGGCTGCGACTCGCCGGTAACAACCAGTTCTCGACCTTGAGGCCGCGAACGCGCGAGAACTCCCGCGTGTTCGCTGTAACGAGTATGGAATTCGAGGCAACGGCATGAGCGGCGATGAACATGTCGTTCGCGCCGATGGGCTCGCCTCGGCGCTCCAGGTCTGCGCGCAGCAAGCCATAGCAGCGATCCGCGTCTCCATTGAGCGGCAACACATCCATTGCTTGCAGGAATGCTTCCACTCTTTCGGCAAGGACCGGCGAGCCCTTTTTGGCCGCGCCATAACGAAGCTCGGCGGCGACAACAATGCTGGTGCAAACCCGGTTCGGCGGGGAGATCGAGCGCAACTTCTCCGCCACCCGGCCCTGCGGATTCTTTAGCGCGTCCGATATGGCGTTGGTATCGAGAAGATAGCGGGCCATCAAAGGTCCACGGCCTCGGGAAGAGCATCCTCGATTTCGGGAAAGCTGTCGTTTTCTTCGAGAGGAGTCCAGGAATCGAGAATCTGACGCAGGTTTTTCGCGCGTACCGGCTCAAGGATCAATCGTCCGGAGCTTTCTTTGCGCAGAATTGCCTCTTCGCCGGGAAGCTCAAATTCGCGGGGAATGCGAATCGCCTGATTGCGTCCGTTTCGGAAAAGCCGGACATGGCGGGATGTGCGTGGCTGCGGCATACCTCAATTTTAGCATAGGCCGAGGCATAGGTCATCGCTAGCCACGCCGCTTCCCTTCTTTCAGCCTGCGAATCTCTTCCATGCGCTGCGCCAGCAGCTTTTCGCGGCCTTCGCTGGTGGGCTGGTAGTAGCGGCGTCCCTTCAGGCTTTCGGGCAGGCATTCCATAGCGGCAACCTTGCCCGCTTCGTCATGGGCGTACTGATAGCCCTTGCCGTAGTCGAGCGACTTCATCAGCCCGGTAGGAGCGTTGCGCAGGTGTAGCGGAGCCGGTTCGGCGCGGGTGGTTTCAATGTCGACGAGCACCGCGCCATAGGCCGTGTAGATGGCGTTCGACTTGGGCGCGAGTGCGAGATACGCGACTGCCTGTGCCAGCGCGAGGTCGCCCTCCGGTGAGCCAAGGAAGTGCATGGCGTCGCGCGCGGAGAGCGTGAGGTTCAGGGCTTCGGGCGCGGCTAACCCGATATCTTCAACTGCCATGCGAACCACGCGGCGGGCCACGTACATGGGGTCTTCACCGGACTGGAGCATCCGCCCAAGCCAGTAAAGCGAGGCGTCCACGTCGGAGTTGCGAACCGATTTGTGCAGCGCTGAAATCAGGTTGTAGTGCTCTTCTCCTTGCTTGTCATAGAGAAGTGTCCGCTGTTGCAAAGCCTCGGTTGCGATCTCCGGAGTGATGGCCTTTTCGCCGCGAGCCTCGGCCAGCTTCGCGGAAACCTCCAGCGCGTTGAGCGCGTTGCGGGCGTCACCGCTCGAATAGGACGCGAGCATGCGCAGGGCCGCGTCTTCCGCTGCGATGCCCATATTGCCCAGACCGCGATCCTTGTCGCCGAGCGCGCGACGCAGCAGAGTAACGATCTCGTCTTCGCTCAACGCGCGCAGCGTGTAGACGCGACAGCGCGACAGCAGCGCGGCGATAATCTCGAACGAGGGATTCTCCGTCGTCGCCCCAATCAGCCGGATCGTTCCGTGTTCGACGTAGGGCAGGAATGCGTCCTGCTGCGCCTTGTTGAAGCGATGAATTTCGTCCACAAACAGGATGGTGCGCGCGCCGTACTGCGCAGCCTTTTCCGCGTCGACCATCACCTGCTTGATTTCCTTGATGCCGGAAAGCACGGCGGAGAAGCGGATGAACGTGGCGTGGGTGGTCTCCGCGATGATGCTGGCCAACGTCGTCTTCCCCACTCCCGGAGGCCCCCAGAAGATCATCGACGAGGTATCGTCGCGTTCAATCTGTACGCGAAGCGGCTTGCCGGGCGCGAGCAGATGCTGCTGGCCCACATATTCGTCGAGCGTGCGCGGCCTCATGCGTTCGGCCAGCGGGGCGCCGACTGCCGGGCCCGCTCCGGATTGATGTTCGGGAACCTGGCTGAAGAGGCTCATGCCTTGCTCCGCTGGCGCGCGGCCTCATACAGCAGAATGCTGCCTGCAATGGCCGCGTTGAGAGACTCCACCGGCCCCGGCGTTGGAATGGTGACGCGGGCATCGGCGCGGCGCAGAATCTCCGGCGCGATTCCGCCGCCTTCATTGCCGATGATCAGCGCGCAGGGCTGGGTAAGGTCGTGCTTTGCCAGCGGCTGACCCTGCGCCGCGACGGCGGCAACGGTTTTGATTTTCCGCTGCGCGAGCACGCTGAAAATATGATCTTCGCAGAGCACCAATCCGGGCAGGCGGA
>JBAUHD010000270.1:0-1937 GCA_049680085.1 Acidobacteriaceae bacterium | reverse complement strand
GAGTCGATGCTGATGGTGTGCTCCCGCGAGATCGTGGAAGTCGCGCGCGCCGATGCGCCGGAGGCTTTCACCAGCGGGCGCACTCCGGCGAATGCGCTCAGAATGTCCTCTCTTCGCGGCGCCTTCCGCAGATATCGTCCAGCGGTCTCCAGAAGAAATTCAATCTCCTGTTCAAAAGGACGAGGTTCATAACTAGGCGCGGCGATGGGGGTATCCGTTGTACCGACCAGCGTATGGCCGTGCCACGGAATTGCAAACATCAGCCTGCCATCGCTGGTGTGAGGAACCATAATGGCCGCGCCTCCGTTGAGGAATGACTTGTCAAAAACCAGATGAATTCCCTGGCTGGGCGCAATCATCGCGGGTGCGTCGGGGTCGGCCATACGGCGCACTGCATCGGAGAAAATGCCCGTCGCATTTACGACCACGCGCGCTTTGGAGGAGAGCCGTTCGCCGGTTTCGCCATCCACGGCAATGACGCCATTCACCGCGCCAGCACTGTCTTTGGTGACTTCGACGACACCCGTATGATTCAAAACAACAGCGCCCTGTTCCGCCGCCGTCATCACCAGCGCGATCAGCAGGCGCGCGTCATCAAACTGGCCGTCATAGTAAAGGACACTGCCTCGGAGGCCCTCCTGACGAATCCCGGGCTGGCGATCCAGTGTCCGCGCTCTGGAGAGAAGCTTTGATTTTGAGAAGCCGCTCCGGCCCGCCAACAAGTCATACAGCTTCAGCCCTGCGCCGTAAAACGGCTTTTCCCAAAACCGGTAACTCGGGATGAGAAACGGAAGCTCATGCACAAGATGCGGCGCGTTCCGCAGCAAAATGCCGCGCTCTTTCAGGGCTTCCATTACCAGCGGGAGGTTGCCTTGCTGAAGGTAGCGAACGCCGCCGTGAATCAGCTTGGTGCTGCGGCTCGAGGTTCCCTTGCCAAAGTCTTCGCGCTCCAACAAAAGCACGGAGTAGCCGCGGCTGGCCGCGTCCAGAGCGACACCGGCACCGGTCGCGCCTCCTCCAATCACCAGAATGTCCCACGGCTCTTCACGCTCGCGCAGGCGAGCCAGCATTTCTTCGCGCTTCATGCGATCTCGACGTTCCAGGATTTCGCGCGGTTCACCGCGTCCATCCATTTCGAATGGAGCCTGGCCATCGCCGCCCGATCCGCGCTCGGGCGAAATACGGTGTCCGAGGTGTGCTTGGCTGCAAGCGTCTCCACACTGGGCCAGAAGCCGGTTGCCAGGCCCGCGAGATACGCCGCGCCGAGCGCCGTGGCCTCGAATACCGCCGGACGCTCCAGCGGAATACCGAGCAGATCGGACTGAAATTGCATAAGAAGATCGTTGCCCGCAGCCCCGCCGTCGACGCGCAAGTGAGTTGAAGGCTTTCCCGAACTTTCGTCCATCGCCTGAAGGACGTCCGCCACTTGAAAAGCGATGCTCTCCAGCGCGGCGCGCGCGATGTGCGCGATCTCCGTGCTTCGCTGAAGGCCGATAATCAGCCCGCTGGCATTGGGGTCCCACCAGGGCGCGCCCAGGCCGGTAAATGCCGGCACAAAATACACGCCGTTGGAAGACTCAGCGGACTTCGCCAGCGCCTCAATGTCGGAGGATTTCGCAACGAACTTCATGTTGTCGCGCATCCACTGCACCACGGCTCCGCCGATAAAAATGCTGCCTTCCATGGCGTACTCCAGCTTTCGCTCCGGACTGCACGTGAGCGTGGTCAGCAGCCGCTGGCTGGAGAGAGTGAACTGCTCCCCGATGTTTTGCAGCAAAAAACATCCCGTGCCGTAGGTACACTTCGCCTCTCCGGCGTGCGTGCAGAGATGGCCGAAGAGCGCCGACTGCTGGTCGCCGGCGATGCCCGCAATCTCAATGTCTCCGAGGCCCAGCGTCGTGGTTACGCGGCCAATTTTTTCGCTTGACCACACAACC
>JBAUHD010000269.1:0-6110 GCA_049680085.1 Acidobacteriaceae bacterium | reverse complement strand
GCGATTTCTTCGATCACGCAGCGGTCAATCAGCCGCCAGCCCAGTCGCTCGGCGAGCAGATGCGCATACTTCGCCCCGCGGCTGCCGTACTCGCGCTCGACGGTAATGATCCGAATCATGGCTTTCTCAAACCTGGTGCTGCACCGATGCTAGCACCGGCCCAAGGCCTGTTTCCAGCGAACGGCACGCCCCATTCCCTGATGCAAACAATGCATCAACAAATGGGGCGTCCGCGATTGACTGCCCCTGTGCCGCTGCGCCGGCATCTAGCGGACGACGATGGAGGAGATGCGGTTGTTCCAGGTATGGCCGCCGCGGAAAGGCACGCGGCGCAGGTCGGCGACGCTGCGCTTCAACGTGACGCTGCCGTTGCGGTAATTGCTGTCATTGAAAATGCGGACCTGCGCCCGGCCAAAGATTTGAATCGAGGAAATATTGTCGCCAAAATTCGAGGGCAGGCGGGGAATCCGGTCTCCGGCACGCACGCAGAAGTGATTGCCGCGGAAGGGAGCGGTCGAATAGAAACACGCGCCGTCGCGAGGATTGGGACGCCGGTTCCAGGATGGATTCCAGGCGTTGTTCTGAGGGCCGTAAGCCCAGTTGTTGTCCGGCGGCGGCGTGCGATAGCGGGGCGCGCGCTGCGCCGCCGCGGTAATGGCGAAAACGACGGCCAGAGCGAGAACAACTGCAAAGCGCTTTTTCATGATTCCTCCGTGGGTTGCTATAGGTCGGCTTGGATGAAAGCTCGACGCCATCTATCGGCGGGAAAAATGGCAGATGATATCGGCCCTCCACGTCCAAAGCCATGCTATTCAATTCGTTGGAGTTCAGTTTTCCGCAAGAAGGTTTTACGCCAAAGCCCATTTCTTTGAAGGAATTATCGCGCAACTGCACCTCCGTTATAATCGGAGCGGCAAACCGGCGGCCCAATGGCCGGAGTGAAGTGAAAGGTGGGGAATGGATGAGTACGTGGACTCCTGTGCAGCCAAGCGCGAGTGTGGTACAGCAGCACTTTGTCAATGCGCGCGTGGGTGAGATCAACAGGCAATTTGGAGATCGTTACAAGACCGACACCATTCAGCAATTCCGGACTGACCCCACCCTGGCGCTCCGGCTCAAGGGCTATTCATCCTCCAAAAAGCTCGCCTTCTGCGAAGACGCTTATCGCAGGATCACCAAGGACCTTCAGTCGAAAGACCTGACCATCAATTTGAAGGCGGCGAGCTGGTTCACTAACGAAAATCCCTATGAGTCCTACGCCCAGATGTATGAGAAGGCGGTGAAGGGCGGCAGAATGATTCTGGACGACAGCGATCCCAACAATCCTGCCGAGATTCGGTCCGCCACCGACGACCGCGTTACCTTTCCGACGCAATGGGCCGGCGCGCAGGCGCCAGCGCAGCGCGGGCTCAGGCCGGGCGTTCAGTCGCCGCAGAAGATCATGGGACGCATGATGGTCGGCAAGACACTGGTGCCTCTCGGCGGAAACACCGCGGGATACCTCAATCCGGTCCCGAATTCCGGTGAGTTTCGTGGATATGAACCGCCCAACATCCGCTTCGATCCAAAATCGAAACAGGTGTTCGCCGCACTCAATTACGGGCAGCGGCCACACGGAAGCAGCACCTTCTATGGGAAAAGCTACCTGGTTTTGAAAAATCATCTGAAGGTGGACTCGGTGTATTTTCCCGAAGACACCTTTTATCTAAGCGGCGCGGACATACAGGTCTCGTATCAGACTCTGGGGGCCATTTTCCTGAAAGCGAAGGCGACCATGCGCGCGGCGATCGTTCAAAGTTGCTTTGACGGCATCCGCCTGCCGGATACGAGCGACGGCGCGTACCTGATGGAAGCCCACGTCTTCCAGCCGGTGAAGTTTGCCACCGATGTCGCCGAGCTTCGCCTGGAGCCGTCCGCTCCGGGAATTATGAACAATGCAAAGAAGTTCTGCAATAAATGGGGCATCAAGCTGGCCATTAATCTGCTTTGAGCCAGTCCGCTGTGCAAAGAAAAACGCCATCCCGAAGGATGGCGTTTTCTGGCGTTCTGGAGGATATCGATTAGTCTTCCTGTTCCCGTTTCCAACTGATCATTTCGCCAAGCGTTGTGGTTGAACTGGAGACGGGGGCCTTGTACGACTCGACTTCGGCGCGGCTCGCTTCCTCGCCTACGGCGCGAAGGCTGAGCCCGACTTTCTTCTCATCCTGGTTCATCTTGATGATCTTGAACTCGTGCTCCTCACCCTGGTCGAGCTTGACCGGAGTCCCATGTTGGTCGGTGGCCTCGGAAATATGGCAGAGACCCTCGACTCCCTCGGCAATTTCGACGAAGGCGCCAAACTGCGCGGTGCGCAGAACCTTGCCGTGGACCACGTCGCCGACCCGATGCTGCGCGAAGAACGTGTCCCACACATCCGGCTCAAGCTGCTTGATGCCCAGCGAGAGGCGGCGGTTTTCCGGCTCTACGCCCAGAACCACGGCCTTCACCTTCTCGCCCTTCTTCAGCACTTCAGAGGGATGCTTCACGCGCTTGGTCCAGCTCAGATTGCTGACGTGGACCAGTCCGTCGATCCCGTCCTCGATCTCAATGAATGCCCCAAAATCCGTCAGGTTCCGGACCCGTCCTTCGACGTTGGTTCCCACCGGATAGCGTGCCACCAGGTGCTCCCAGGGATTCTCCTGAAGCTGCTTCATGCCGAGCGAAATGCGGCGGTCGCCGGGATTGACGGCCAGCACCACCGTCTCCACCTCGTCGCCGGGCTTGACCAGCTTGGAGGGGTGCTTCATGCGCTTGGACCAGGTCATTTCCGAGACGTGAACCAGCCCTTCAATTCCCTGCTCCAGTTCCACAAACGCGCCATAGTCGGTCACGCTGAGAATCCGGCCGCGAACGTGAGCGCCAATCGGATACCGTTCGACCGCATCCAGCCACGGATCGGGTGTCAACTGCTTGAATCCAAGCGAAACTCGCTGCTTATCCTTGTCAAACTTCAGAACCTTGACCTGAATCTCGTCGGCGACGTTGACCAGATCGCGGGGATGCGTGAGGCGTCCCCAGGACATATCGGTAATGTGCAGCAGGCCGTCAATTCCACCCAGATCCACGAACGCTCCGTAGTCGGTGAGGTTCTTGACCGTTCCGGTCAGGATGCTGCCCTCTTCCAGGTGCTCCAGCGTGACAGAACGCTTCGAGTTCTGCTCTTCTTCAAGAATTTCCTTGCGCGAGACCACGATGTTGCCGCGCTTCTTATTCAGCTTGATCACGCGAACTTCAATCGGATGGCCAATGTAGGCGTCCAGGTTGCGGACAGGTCGAATCTCCAATTGAGAACCGGGCAGAAAAGCCTTGGTGCCGATATCCACCGTGAGCCCGCCCTTGACGCGGCTCAAAACCATTCCCGTAATCGGGGTCTTCTCGTTGGCCGCCTTTTCGATCGTGTCCCACACGCGATGGCGCAGAGCCTTATCGTAGCTCAGTTGATAGCCGCCCTCGGCGTCCTCGCGCTCGATCACCACCTCGACCGGATCGCCCGGCTTGAGCTTCGGCTGGCCGGTATGGTCCAGAACCTGATCGATGGGAATCAGACCTTCGGACTTCAGTCCCACATCAACGACCACGTGCTTGTCCGTGAGTTTGACCACGGTTCCCTGCACAATGGTGGTATCGTCGACGACCTGGGCCGCGGAGGCTTCGGCGGCCGCCTGCTCACGGTCAAAGGACTCGAGTGCGGCGGCAAAGTCTTCCATGCTGCCGAAATCGGCTTCGTCGGAGTCAGCATGCGCCTCATGCGCCTCGACGGCGGGCTCTGCGGGGTGGGCGGAAGAGGCTTCCGGCGTGTGGTGGTTCTCAGTGGACGGATCGTGCTGGTCCGCTGCGGTTTCCAGCGTTGGGGCTTCGATATCAGTGTTCAGTGGAGTGTTCTCGACTTGTTCAGGATTCAGGACGTCTGCCATAACTGCCAGCTCCGGGATTCTTGGGTCGGCGGTCCCGAATTCCGCCCTGCACAGTCCGGAGACAGGTCGCCTGATGCGCGGCCGGAGTCGGAACTATGCACTCTTCTTCACAGTCACTCTTTTGGATTCAGAGCCGGCCTGCGAAGATTCGGGGATCGAAGTCCTCCGCTTCCGGGTCTGCGCCGAAGTCCTCCAGAAGAAGGCGCGGCGTGTGGCCAGTTGAGTGGCCCGGCACTACGGTCTCCATATGGGAGCTTCCGGCAGGCTGGGAATAAGAGGAGCGGCGATCACAGCTTTGCGCATTGAATCCCGCGCGCAAAAACTACTCTTCAACTATAGGACTCCCGCATTCGCCATGTCAACGCAAAGTGCGCCCGGAAGTACCGGAAACCAGCGATTCGCAATTGCCGTTTCAACAAAAGGAAGCTCAATCGCGCATCCATCTCCACAAAATTTGTTGCAATATCAGGGAGTTTCGCGTGCCTCCATAATCTTCATAAATTTTGCTATCGAATGCTGGCTGCGGTCGACTGTTCCCTCTCGCAGCCGACTATCACCCCGGAAGCGATCTGCTCCCGCAATCCGCCCCTCGCCCGACCCCGAACTCGGCTGTTATACTTTCCTTTCCCACGCTTGGTGAGGTTTTCAGGTTTGAAGAAAAGAAGTTTGACGAATTTCTGGGTTGGCGGCGCTCTTCTGCTGGCTCTCGCGGCGCTGACGTCCTGCGGCAAAAACTACTATTTCGCGGGACGAACGCTGCCCCCGAGCAAGGTCTTGAACCGGGTGCTGATCGCCGACCAGAATCCCGGCGGCTTCAGCAAGGGCGCGCTTCCTTTCGTCGACGCCTTTTACGACATCCGGCACCCCTACAACACAAATCTTGCCACATTTTCGATCGCCGGCTACACCGGGTCGCTGCCCGTGAGCATCCAGAACATGCCGGAAGAGCAGGTCGGCGGCATCTACAGCGCCGACGGAAAATTCGTGATCGTTAGCTACGCGCAGGAGAAGACGGGCTCGCCCATCACCGTCCCCGGCGGAATTGCCTCCAGCATTTTCATCGACCGCGGGCGTCAGTTCGTTTACGCCGCCAACGGCGCAACCCATGTCCTCTCCGTCGTGGACCTGACCACCAACAAAAGTTACGTGCTGAATCTGCCCAATGTCTATCAGGTATCGGTCAACCCCGGCGGAACCATCGCCTTGGCTTTCGTGCAGAACTCAATCCAGGGGCCGAACAGCCAGGTTGGATCAACACCCAGCGACACCTTCAGCGTCTATAGCGTCGTCGGGTTGACCGCCGACCAGCAGCAGGCCGCCGCAACTTCCGTCGATCCGCAACACTATCTCAACGCGCAGGACTGCGAGCCGCAGAACCTGCCCGCCTTCTGCGCCTTTCCGGTAAGCACCGGACCGAACGCCAGCTTCGATAATCCGGTCAAGGCGCTGTTCTCTCCCGACGGCTCCGCGGCTTACGTGCTCGACTGCGGCCCGGAGTGTGGCGGAGCCACGGCGGGCCTCACCATCATTCCCATTACCGCCTCCTCGCTCAACACCAACACGTCCGGCGCAAAGGGAATCGCGCTGGTGGCGCAAAGCAACATCGCGGTCCCAGGCGGCGTCACCAACGGCCTCTTCACCGGGAATATGCTCTATCTGGCCGGCCAGCAGTTGCAGCCAGACGGACTCTTCCAGGGGTTCCTCTCCATTCTGAGCACGCAGACCGGCCAGGTGACGGGTTCCTACGCGATCAGCGACGGCGCGCACACCAGGATGGCATTCGGCGACGAAAACACCCTCTGGATCGGCTCGTCGCAATGTACGTCCGGCGAGACATACAAGAAGGCCCAGGCATCGAACGGCACGGTGCCGTATGGCTGCCTGACCATGTTCAACACCTCGACCAATACCGCCACGCTGGACGCCTACAAGGGGGACGCCACAGGCATCGCGCCGGTGACAGGCCTGAATAAGGTCTATACGGCGGAAGGCGGACAGGTCTACATCTACAACACATCCGACATGACGCAGCGCGACAATTCCAACGTAACGGTGACCGGCACCGCCTCCGACGTCGCCTACATGGACGCCGCCAGCGACAACGACAACACCACCTATTAGGGCTACTCCAACTTTGCTGTGACCAGATACGACTCT
>JBAUHD010000268.1:0-6011 GCA_049680085.1 Acidobacteriaceae bacterium | reverse complement strand
TGGGCGCGGCTCTTCTGCGCATGAGTGTAAGCGCGGCAGCTCGCGTCAGTAAAGGCGGAAAACTGGATTCTTCTTCGACGACGCAGCACGCAGCAGCGGCTGATTGAGGAAATCGACCAGCGGCGCCGCGAGGCGGAAATGCTTTTCAACGATCGCGGCGAGTTTCGGTTTGAGGGCCTCCGTAGCGGGCAGAGTCGCGGCTACTCCCCATTGACGCCCCTTGATCCATTCGATTGCGGGATGATCGGCGGGAAACCCTTTGGGTGGGCGCGTGAGCGACTGCGGATCGTCGAGAGTCATGCAGGCGCCAAGCTTTTTGCTCTCGATAAGGCGGCGGAATTCGGCGTGATGTTCCAGCAGGTGATTGCGAATTGCGAAGAGCTGTTCTTTGGGTGGCATGTAAACGCCGGCGGCAAGGACCAGCTCGGTCGCGCTGAGATGGAGGTAGTAGCCACCGCCGGAGGTCTTTTCGAGCCCGCTGCGTGTCCACCATGCGGCGACGTGGATTTTGTAGGGGGTCTTGTCGGCGGAGAAGCGCGTATCGCGATAGATGCGCAACAGGCACTTTTGCGGCGGGCGGAGGTGATCGGGCGCGTAGTCCTCCATGCCGTGCGTGACGCGCTCGATGAGCGCCAGCATGGGTTGCTTCAGCTCGCCTTCGTACACGTCGCGGCGGGTCTCAAACCATTCACGACGGTTATTGCGCTTGAGCTTGCGCAGAAAATCGATGGCTTGCGGGGTGAAATATGGATTTGCCGGGGACATGGCGAGGGAGGGGTTTTTTCTTTGCGTGGTCACGCGGTTATTGTACGAAGCCTCCACGTGGAAGTCTCGAACCGCGATGGTTGCGCTCCAGCGGAAGGGGCGTAAATTTTAGAGGGGGTCTTCCAATGCTTACGCGCCGTGAACTTGTGCAATCCGCCAGTCTGGCTCTCGTCGCTCTTTCGTCGCGTCCACTTTTTGCGGAGGGTCGGCCTGACCTTCTGGACGAGTTCGGTTACGGAGATGTGACGCTTGCGCCGGGGCGCGCCCGGACGCAATTTGAGCAGACGCAAACGGTGCTGATGGGGCTGAATGAAGACAGTTTGTTGAAGCCGTGGCGGCTGCGCGCGGGACTGCCGGCTCCCGGTCCTGAGATGGGCGGCTGGTACGACGAAGTACCGCTGAAGAAGACTCCCAGCGGTGGGCATGGGTTCGCTCCGGGGCATTGTTTTGGGCAGTGGATTTCGGCGCTGGCGCGCGGTTGCGCCGCCGACGGCGATGCGCGCACGCGGGCGCGGGTGGAGCGGCTGCTGGATTTGTACCGGCCCGCGATTTCGGGAAAGTTCTACAAGAATTTTCGCTTTCCAGCCTACAACTACGACAAGATGGTGTGCGGCCTGATCGATGCGCATCAGTTCGCGGGCGCGGCGCAAGCGTTTGCGATGCTGGATGAGACGACGGACGCGGCGGAGCCGCATCTGCCTCCTCATGCGCTGGACCGTGACGGCCCGCAGTTGGTATGGCGCGCTTCGATAGGCGACAACACGACGCCTGATTACGGGTGGGACGAGTCGTACACGATGCCCGAGAATCTTTATCTGGCCTGGCAGAGGGGCGCGGGCACTCGCTATAAGAAGATGGCCGGGCGATACCTGCTGGACAAAACCTGGTTCGATCCCCTCTCAGAGAATCACGATGTCATGGCGAATCATCACGCGTACAGCTTCTGCAATTCTCTGAGTTCGGCGATGCAGGCGTACATTTCGACGGGCAACAGAAAGTATCTGCGCGCGGCCAGCAATGGTCATGCCATGCTGAGGAGCGTTCAGAGCTTTGCCACCGGCGGCTGGGGTCCGAACGAGAGCTTTGTCGCCCCCGGCAGCAATACGTTATATGAGAGTCTCAGCCACACCCACGCGGGGTTTGAGACGCCGTGCGGCAGTTATGCCCACTTCAAGCTGACGCGCTATCTGCTGCGGGTGACGCGGGATGGGCGATATGGCGACAGCATGGAGCGCGTGTTTTACAACACGGTGCTGGGCGCGAAACGGCTGGAGCCGGACGGGCACGCATTCTATTATTCGGATTACAACTTTTCAGCGCAGCGGGTGTATTTTCCGGATCGTTGGCCGTGCTGCTCGGGCACGCTGCCGCAGGTGGCGGCGGATTACCACATCCTGCCGTACTTCCACGAGGAGGAAGCGCTGTATGTGAATCTTTACCTGCCGTCGAGCGTGCGATGGACCAATGCGGACGGCGCGCAGGTGACGCTGACGCAAGAGACGGAGTATCCGCTGGAGGGCCGCGTTGCGATGCGTTTGAGCGTGTCGCGGCCTTCGCAGTTCGCGGTGCGGCTGAGGATTCCGGAGTGGGCGGGAGCGGGCGCAAGGATTCGGTTGAACGGCGCGCCGGTTTCGCCTCCTGTCGCGCGCGGGTTTGCGACTGTGCGACGCAAGTGGACGGATGGCGATGCCATTGAGCTTGAGCTTCCGCTGCCGATGCGGCTGGAGCCAATTGACGCGCGGCATCCGGATACGGTGGCTCTGGCGTGCGGGCCATTGGTACTGTTTGCGGCGACGGAGGCGGCTCCGGAGATTACGCGAGCGCAACTGCTGGGCGCGCAGCGCGGGGCGGATGGAGCCTGGCATGCGGAGACGGCCTCAGGACGGTTGCGGCTGGTTCCCTTCACCGGGCTTGGCGAGGACCGGTATACGACCTACTTGAATGTGGTGTAACGCGGATCAGCGAATGATCTTCAGGGCGGCGCGGAAGAGGGCGTCGAAGTCCTGACCGAGGGATTTGTCTTTCTCGACCGCGGCTTCGATGGCCTTTTGCGCGGCGGGGCGCTGATAGCCGAGATTGGTGAGGGCGGAGAGCACGTCTTCGGCGGCGGGGCCAGCGGAGGTCAGAGCCACGGGTGCTACGGCCATGTCTTCGAGCTTATCTTTCAACTCGACGACCAGCCGCTCGGCAAGTTTTTTTCCGACTCCGGGAATGTGGGTGAGGGTGGCGTGGTCCTGGGCGCGGATGGCGTTGACGGTACGCTCGGGGCTGAGGCCGCTGAGGATGGTGACGGCGAGGCGGGGGCCGACTCCGGTGACGGTGATTAGTCGCTCGAAGAGGCGCTTTTCCTTGAGGTCAAGGAATCCATAGAGCGCGAGGATGTCTTCGCGGACCTGCGTGTGGATGTGGAGCGAGACCTCCGCGCCTTCAGCCGGGAGAGCGGTGAAGGTCGGAATGCTGATGATGACCTCGTAGCCGACTCCGGCGGCTTCGACGATAGCGTGGCCGGGATTTTTGGCGAAGAGGCGTCCGCGGAGATGGGCGATCATAGAGCGATTCTAATCTGACCTTTCGATGAGAGAGCAGGAGCCGGAAGAGACTCGAAGCCGAGGACGACGATGGAACATTCCTACGCGGTGAAGTGTCTAATGCGGGTATATATTGAATCGCACCGCGAATGCACAGGTGTTTTATGAAGATACTTCTGACATTGGTTTCGCTCGTACTTCTACCGGCTTCGCTTTTGGGTCAAATTTCATCAAAGCCGGTCGTCTCCCATACTGCTCTCACAGCGGATCAGGTGGCGATCTATCGCACCTTTTTATCGAGCTACAACACAGGCCTTGACGCTCAAATCAATGTGGCCGACATGACTTCAGAATTTATGCCGGACCCGAATGATTTTAAGGGATGCCTGAAAGAGTTTGGGCCGTCCACTGCGTCAGAGGATGTTCATCGCTTCAGCACGGAATTCTCAGGCTTAAGGAAACTTCGACTCATCGACCCAAACACGCACAAGATTGCAGATCCGGGAATCGCAATCCGGCAGGGCGTTTCCGTGAACGATGCGGTGAAAGCTGGCTTTGAGGCAGGCGTGCTGACTCTGTCGGAAATCATCTTTGATCCCACCCATCATTACGCCGCGTTTTCATACAGCTTTCACTGTGGCTCCCTATGCGGAAACGGCGGAACTGTGGTGTATGAATTGAAAGATGGAAAGTGGGTCAAATCGAAGCGATTTTGCAGTTTCTGGGAAAGCTAATTACCCGTTGCGGCGGCGGTAGCGGATTTCAAATTCGTATCCGGTGTTCGGCGGGAAGAGGCCGGCGACGTGGCGCAGGCGTTCGGCGAGCGCGGCGGAGGCGAGCAGGGGGTATTCGCGCTCTTTCAACTCGGTGTAGTCGAAGTCGAGGGTAATGGCGAGCATATAGATGGCGAGGGCGTCGGCGAAGGCGGTTTCAAAATAGGCGGACTTCGCCTTTTCGTCGGAGGCGTCGCGGTCGAGGGCGCGGCGGCGGTTCTCCCAGGCGTCCTGGCTGGTTTCTCCGCGCGCGTCGGCTTTGGCCTGCGACCACACGAGTTCGGAAAAGCTGGCGGGAACGCCGATGGCTTCGACAAAGTGGTGGCCGATGTTGATGAAAAATTCAAAGGCCAGCGCGAAGCGGTCCTGCATAATGCGGGTGGAGATGAAGATGCAGTCGGAGCCGCCGAGTTTGGCGTTGCGATGGCAGATGGCGTGCTCGGCGAGATCGACGGTGTACCCGGAGGCGATGGTAGGCTCGTCGCCGTCGCCGAGGGTGAGCGGCACGAAGTAGTAAGCGCGGCGGGCGAGGGCGTTGGCGAGGGCGGAGGGCACCGCCTGCACGACACGCTCGAGGTCCTGGGGGGCGACCTGGGTATCTCCAAACACCGCGAAGCACAGGCCGTTGGCGGCCTGGCGGACAGGGGCCTGCTGGGTGATCTCGGCGGCGGAGAGCAAAGGGACGTGAGCGGTTTCTGAGGCGGAATCGGCCATTACGAGTATTCTAAACTGGATGCGCGGCGCGATTGTTGCGCGAGAGGCAGGCGATGGCTGTGAGTGAAGCGATTTCATCCCGCGACAAGGTGTTCGGGATTCCGGTGGGCGGACTGGGACTGTTCTCCTGCGTGTTCATGGGGGTCGCGATTGGGGTGATCGTGTTTTTCGCGACCTGCTTCATCGCTATTTTTGTTCTGCTGTTCTACAACGAGCTGGGACACCATACGGTAGATTTGGCCATTGCCTATCGCGATATCGCGCTTCCGGTGGGAATTGCCGGACTGATCGCGGGCGAGGCCGTGATGGTGGGAGCGTGGCTGCGGCACAGGCTTTCGCGAGGCTGACGGTGGGGCTGGTAACGATTGAGCAGGAGCGGGCGGCGACCGCTGAGCAGGCGCGGACGTGGTGCGCGCAGCTTGAAGCGGGCGAAATTCTTTACTTTCCGCGGACGCCGATTGCGATTGCGGAGAATGATCTGAAGTTTCTGCTCGGCCAGCAGCAGACGGATAGCTCGCTGCACAAGAACATTGCCTACAAGCCCCCACGCGGATCAAAGCCTGACAAACTGAGCGGCGTGGATATGAAGACCGCCGATGCGGCGGCGGTGGAGCGGCTGCATGGGATCATGCGCGGATATTCCCAGGCGGTGGTGAAATTCCTGACAGAATTTCTGGCTCCTTACGGCGCGAACTGGCGGCTGGATTACGCCAGCTTTCGCCCTCAGGAGGAGCAGGGGCGCGATCTTTCACTGCGGCGCAGAAACGATTTGCTGCACACCGACGCTTTTCCGACGCGGCCCACGCACGGGGCGCGGATTCTGCGCTTTTTTAACAATATTCATCCCACGCGCACGCGGGACTGGGTGGTGGGCGATCCGTTTGCTCAGTTTGCTCCGCGGTTTGCTCCGGCGGAGATTGCGCCGCGTCCTGATACGGCGGCTTCGCGCGCGGCGAAGGCGCTGGGACGCGCGGTGGGGCTGGGCAGAGCGATTCCTTCGCTGAAGCGCTCGCCGTATGACGACTTCATGATGCGGTTCCACAATTTTTTGAAAGAGAACGCGCGGTTTCAGGCTGAGTCGGCGAAGTATCCCTGGCAGTTTCCTTCGGGTTCGAGCTGGATGGTATACACGGATACGGTTCCCCACTCTGTGCTGGCCGGGCAGTACGCGCTGGAGCAGACGCTTCTGGTGGCTCCGGAGGCGATGGTGGCTCCGGAGCACTCGCCGCTG
>JBAUHD010000267.1:0-5986 GCA_049680085.1 Acidobacteriaceae bacterium | reverse complement strand
GGGAATTCCCGCTCCTGAATCGCTGAGAACGATTCGCACCCCTCTGCGTTGGCTGCGCAGGTCGATGGCATTGAGGCAGCGAACGATCAGCCTGCCCCCGGATGGGTTCATCGCGTCGAGCGCATTGGCGACCAGGTTTCCCAAGGCCTGCCTCATTTCGCCTGGATGCACGCTGACGAGCCGCGAGGATTCAAGATGTTTGTCCAGGATCACACGATTTGTGGCGATGGGGGCGCGGAACATGACCAGGACGCCGTCGATTATTTCGTTTGCCGATACCGGGACCGGCTGCTTGGAATCCCGGTGATATGCCAGAATCTGCTTGGTTATTTGGCTGATGCGCTCCAGTTCCAGCGATGCCTGGGTGAGATACGCCTTCGCTTTGCTGCTGTCCGGCCCGTCCGCTTGCAAGATGTAGATCAAATTTGCGAGCGCCTCTAAAGGGTTGTTGATTTCATGAGCAATGGTGTGGGCCAGGCGTCCAGTGGCGGCCAGCCGCTCGCTCATCTTCAGCGTTTCATGCAGTTTCTTCTGGTCGGTAATGTCGGTAACCAGGAGGATGGAACCTCCTTCGCGCTGCGGATCGCCAGGCACTTTATCGTAGCGAACCCGGAACCAGCCACTGGCTGTGGAAAGTTCAGGGAACGGATCCGGCATCTCGCCGCTTGCGAATTCCGACAGGGAAATATTGAAGGTCGAGTGAAAGACCCCGGAGATATGGCAGCCCTCGACCTCGGAGTTGTTCAGGCGAAGCAAGCGGAGAAAGGCTGCGTTCACGCGGACCACGATTCCATCTGAATCTGCGAGTGCCAGCCCATCACTGAGTGCGTCGAAAGTGGTCTGCCATTGCCGCGCCGCAAGGCTGGACAATGCCTCCGCCTTGCGCATTCGCAGTAACGCCCGCACCTGCGCAAGAAGCACGATTGGTTCGACGGGCTGCACCAGAAACGAATCGGCGCCACCCTCAAGGGCTTGCACTTTGCTTTCGTCGGAGATGAAGGACGCCGAAATCTGAAGTACCGGGATGCTGGCGCTTAATAGGTTCGCTTTGACGCGGCGGCAGAGATCGTAACCCAGCATGTCCGGAAGATTCACATCCGCAATGATCAGGTCCGGTGAATACATTGACTTCGTCAGTCCTTCTTCACCAGTGGCGGCCTCTTCGACCACATAGCCGGCCCGAGTCAAAATCCGGCGGAAGACATAACGGGTCGCCTCCTGATCATCGATGACCAGAATGCGGGCTTTGGCATTCGATTCAGGCAGGCGTGCCATTTTTTGTTTCTGCCCGGGTGTGGGCGGAAATGGTATCGATAAGTTCTCTGAGTTGAATTGTCGCGTCCGGCAGGGTCAGAGACTGCTTGGGGAACACAGCCACGGAATTCTCACTGCAATGCCGCAGCTCGGATTGGTCCAGCGTTTTCGTCGAGTGCAGAACGACCGGAAGCTGCGAAGTCGATTCCGATTCTTTCAAATCCTTCAGAATCTCGAAGCCGTTCAGGTCGGGCAAATAGAAGTCGAGGAAGATGATGTTGGGTCGCAATTCCTGCGCCATCCTTATCCCCTCGCGCCCATCCCGGGCTTCAAATACCTCGAACTGGTGGTCGGGAAGAATTCCGCGAAGCAGGTAGCGGGAGACCTCACTGTCGTCGATCATCAGTACTCTGGGCCGCACGGATTCCGAGGTCAAGCGAAGAACCTCCGCAATCATCCGCTCGGGAACGAACGGTTTTGGGAGGAAGGCATCCGCACCCAGCCCGTAGATTTTATGCTCGTCGTCCACCACGCTCATCACCAGCACCGGCAAATTCTGGTACGCAGGGACGGCCTTGAGCTTGCGCAGGAAATCCCATGACGTCTCTGAACTCAACATGATGTCCAGTATGACGGCTGCCGGCCTGAGCCTTTCGAGCACATTCTTTGCCTCACGAATCGAGGCGACGGCATGCGTCTGAAATCCGGCGTTGGACAAGTAGCGTGAATAAATGAAGGCCGTTTCAGGATTGTCCTCTACCACGAGAATCAGCTTTTTCCCGGGATCAAATGCGGGCAGCGGCGCCTCTTCTGCCTGGACAGCGCCTCCGTACGTTGCGGGAATCCAGAGCCGGAAGGTGGAACCTATGCCCTCCTTGCTGGATACCTCCACGCGTCCGCCCAGAAGCTCGGCCAGTTTCCGCGAAAGCGGGAGACCGAGCCCGGTCCCTTTCACTTTTTTCTGCACGGCGCTGTCTATCTGTGCGAACTCCTCGAAAATGATCCCCTGGTCGAATTCCGAGATGCCGATGCCTGTGTCCGTCACGGAAAACTCAATGTCAGCTCCGCTGGCTGCCGCGCACACGCGCACTTCGCCCCGGGGAGTAAATTTGATTGCATTGGAGATGAAGTTCCTGAGCACCTGCGAAACCTTCTGCTCGTCGGTAAACAGTTCAGGAAGCGTATCGGCTGGTTCAAAGATTAAGCTGAGCGAATTGTCAGCGAGCAGCGGCTTGAGCATCCCGCGCAAAGCGCCGAACAGCTCGGAAATATTAAAGTTCTTCGCCTTTACTTCCAGCCTGCCCGCCTCCACTTTGGCCAGGTCGAGCAGATCATTCACCATGTCGGCCAGTTCCCTTGCGGATTGCTGGATAAAGCGTATCTGCTGGTCTTGCTCAGAGGTAAGTTCTCCGTCCATCCGGTCCAGCAGCATTCGCGTGAGGGCGAGCATGGAATTGAGTGGAGTGCGGAACTCATGAGACATGTTGGAGAGGAAGCTGGATTTTAGTTCGGACGCACGCCGGAGGTAATCCGTCCGTTCGTCCAGCTCCGCATAAAGAGCGACCACGCCCCGGTTGGTGTCTTCCAGCTCCGAATTAATGCGGACCAGCTCCTCTTTTCGCTCGCGAAGGTCGTTCAGCGTCTTCAACATTTCGTGATTCTGCATCTGCAGCTCATCGATTGCGGTGACCGGGCGCCGGCGGGCAAGGTCCGACGAGATCCGTTGCAGAGCGCCGCCATCAATAGGAGTGAGCTGCGGCAGTTGCTTGCCAAAGCGGACCGAAGTACCGTGCTCTCCAGTGTCGATGGAAAATGTGTCCATCAGCCTTCGTGTGCCCACGATGCCCATGCCCATCCCCGTGGAGGATTGGTACGAGCCCCCCAATACCTTCTCGATGTGGGGAATTCCGCCGCCCTGGTCCACAACGGAAATCGTGAACATGCGGGTCTCAGGATTCACTTCAAAAGACACGGCCCCGCCCCGAGCGTAACGAAATGCATTGCGGGCAATTTCAGAGACGGCGGTGGCAATGCGAATCTGATCGTGATGGTCAAACCCCAGCGCCGCGGCGACGATGCGCGCCTGCTGACGCGCGCTGACCACGTCCCGCTCGTTCGCGAGCTTGATCTCCGAGATGGCTCGGTTGGTCACGGACGTTCACTCTTGAGAGAAGCAAGGATCACAGTGGCGTCGTCGTGGCCGCGCTTGAAGTCGCGATAAAGAAGACCTGCCACAAGGGCGGGCGGGCGGTTCAGGATGCCGGAATAACCGTTGAAGCCACACCTCGAATTCAATCCGTCAGAAAACATCAGCAACATCATTCCTGGCTCAAAGGGGTAGGAATACTCCTGAACTCTCGGCAGCACCGCGCCCAACGTCCCATTCCGTGAGACCAAGTTACGGGTGATCGCGCCGTTGCCGATTGTGGCGCTGACGTTCCCCACCCCGGCATAAGTCGCAATCGATCGCTCGTAATCAATTAAAACGACCGACATAGCCGCGCCGCGAGTTGCTTTCAGCGCGTTATGTGTAAAGGTCATAATCTCGTTCAGGTTCTCCTTAGATGCGGCCCGCACCGCTTTTACTGCCTCCGCTGCTGCCTCCGCCGCAATGGGGCCATGCCCCAGTCCGTCCACCAGCATCACAAGGGAGCGCCTTGCGCCGGGCAGAATCAGATAGGAGTCTCCGCATTGCACTTCGCCGGCAATGGGAATGCTGACGACTCCGACAGGTGCCGCTGTCGATGCGGCCGCCGGGCTAAAGCGGCAGAATACGACGGTTCCGGCCCCCGGTACCGAATAGAGCGAAACCGTATCGGAGAGCCGCTCGACGGCTCCAAGGCCCTGGCCGGCGCTGCCGGCAGTGGAAGCGCCGTCCTCAAAAGCTCGAGTCACGTCCCGTATCCCTGGCCCGCTATCAAGGGCCAGTATGTCCAGCCATACGGCACCGGCTTCCACCGGGCTGATGAGCAATTCTCCACCCCCTGCATGCAGAAGCACGTTGGTGGCGAGTTCCGTTACCACAATTGATATATCGCTGCAACGCGATTGGTCGAATCCAAGCGACTGGGCGACACCGTTTGCGGCGCGGCGCGCATCTCCGATGGAGCTCCGGTCATCGATCGCCACGGATGTCTGCAGGAGCGGCACTCTTTTTCATCTCCAGCGGGCGATGCTAACCGTGGTGCCGCGTCCCGCTTCGCTCTTTATGTCGAACTCGTTCACCAGGCGCTTGCTTCCGCTTAAACCCAGTCCCAACCCCGTTCCGGAGGTATATCCGTCGCGCATGGCCAGTTCTATGTCTTGGATGCCGGGACCGTGGTCCTCGAAGGTAAGCCGGATGCCCAACCGCAGCCCGTTCTCAAGGATTTCGGCCTTCATCGTGCCGCCGCCGCCGTGCTGCACGGTATTTCGCGCGAGTTCGCTGGTTGCGGTAACCAGCTTGGTCTGGTCGACCAGACTGAATTTCAGATCCGAAGCCCACTTCCGGACGAACTGCCGGACACGGACTACATCATCTGTGCTCTCAATCGACAGCACTTCACGCTTCGGAGGCATCAGACTCTGGCTCCGTATCCCGTCCAATAAATTCCTTCAGAACTTCCATTCCCCGCTCGACATTCAGCGCCGTCTTGATGCCGGGAAGAGACATTCCTAATTCCACCAGGGTGATGGCGACGGCGGGCTGCATTCCGGTCAAGACCGTCCGCGCATCCAGCACTCTCGACATCGCCGCTATGTTGGCCAGCGTGCGCCCAATGAAGGAATCAACGATCTCCAGGGACGAAATGTCGATGAGAACGCCCTTGGAGGCATATTTGGCGATCTGTGCCGTCAAATCCTCCTGTAGCGATATTGCAAGCTGATCGTGCATGTCCACCTGAATGGTGACGAGCAGGCAATCGCCTATCTTAAGGATCGGTATCCTGTCCATGGAATCAGAGTTCCTTCTGCTTGCGCGAACCGTTCGATAAATGTTTCGAGCTCACCACCGCTTTTCCCATACGCTGGAGCGCCAGTGCGAACGCATCGGACAGCTTCGCTTTGGTCTGCACATCAACCAAGTCGATTCCCAAATGAACGATAGTCTGGGCAATGGCGGGCCTGATCCCGCTCAAATAACAGTCGGCCCCCATCAGCCGTGCCGCGGTGATCGTCTTGATCAGGTGCTGCGCGACCAGCGTATCCACCGTGGGTACGCCGGTAATATCAATAATCGCAATCTGGCTGTTTGTCTCGACGATCGCCGAAAGCAGCGACTCCATCACAACCTGGGTGCGGGCGCTGTCGAGCGTGCCAATCAATGGGAGCGCGAGCACTCCGTCCCACAACTTCACAACCGGTGTGGAGAGCTCCAGCATCTCCTCCTGTTGGCGCGCGATGGTCAGTTCGCGAAATCCGATGGCGGTATCGACGGTCAGCATGGACAGCTTGTCGATAAGATTGCCGGCGCTCCAGATTTCATTGACCAGATCCTGAGGGCTGGACTTGAATGTCTCGCGCAGGGCGTTGAAGATCGGCTGTTTCAGCGACAGAATAAATATCGCCGTTTGCGACGGAGTAAAGCCCGCCGCCATGCGGGATTTGGCTATATCCTTGAGCAACTCTCTTGTCGAAGCAAACGCCTCCGACTCGACGTCGGAACTCGCCTGTGCCGCTTCGGCAATCGAGCGAAGCAGCTCGTCCGTCTGCTGTTTGAATTCAGCGTCTCCCATCAAATCGCTGCGGCGCG
>JBAUHD010000266.1:0-16401 GCA_049680085.1 Acidobacteriaceae bacterium | reverse complement strand
GACTCATCGCGCTCTCGAACCCGACTCTGCTGCTGTTTTTGCCGGTTTGCGGCATCTGGATTCTGATGGGCGCGCGCCCGCTCGGCACGGGGTTCAGAAATGCGGTTCTGGCGGCGCTTCTGTTTCTCGCTATCCTCGCTCCCTGGACGATTCGCAACTGGCGCGTCTTTCACGCCTTTGTTCCCATTCGTGACAATCTGGGCGCGGAGCTGGAGGCGAGCAGCGGGCCGGGCTCGAATGGGTTTCCGGTCATGGCCACACTGCCGCTGGCGGCGCGCGCTCCGCAAACCATGCTGTATACGTCGCTGGGAGAACTTCGCTACGTGCGGATGGAAGGCGCGAAGGGCAAGGCTTATATTACCGCGCACCCCGGCCATTACATGCTCCTTTCAATCAAACGGCTTTATTTTTTCTGGGTGAGCGTGCCGCATCCTGTGGGGCGGTCAGCGTGGAGTGAATTTTTTCGCGAACTGAATTACTGCCTGTTCAGCATTACCGGAATTCTGGGGCTGGCGCTTTCGCTCAAGCGGCGCGCGCCCGCCGCTCGGCTGTTTGCCTGGGCCTTCGCGCTGCTGCCGCTCACGTATTATCTGGTGACGGCGAACGCGCGTTTCCGGCATCCACTGGAGCCGCTGATCGCCATCTTCAGCGTTTATCTTTTTCAGTCGGCGGGGCCGCGAGAGCGGCGTAAGGAAAAACTGCCGGGTCCGGACCGGCTTACAGCTTGAACAGTTCCCGCAGCCGCCTGGTCTGGGCGCGGCTGACCGGAATCTCGGTCTGCTTGCGGTCGGCCATGCGGAGCTGGTAGCTGCTCTTGAACCAGGGGACCACTTCCTTGATTTGATTAATGTTGACGACGTAGGAACGGTGCGCGCGCCAGAACATGTTCGGATCGAGCAGCTCCAGCAGCTCTTCCAGCGTGCGGCACTTGGAATGGCCTTCCTGTGTCGGGGTGACGACGGAAATCACGCCGTCCTCAATCGCAGCGAAACAGATGTCCTTTTGATCGGCGAGGAGCAGGCGGCTGTGCGCCTCAAGAACGATTTTGGCGCTCTGCGGGCGCGGCGCCTGGTGCTGCTCGATCAGCCGCAGCAGCGCATCGACTTTCACCTCTCCGGCGCGAAGATCGGCCGCTCGCTCGCCTTCGGTCAGGGCCATCTCCTGCAGGCGCAGCCGGGCGCGGTCGAGGGCCTGCAGGACGCGATGCTTGTCGAATGGCTTGAGGAGATAATCAATTGCGTTCACGTCGAAGGCGCGCACGGCGTACTGGTCGAACGCGGTGGCGAAGATGATTTGCGGCAGAGGGTCGTGATGCTCGATGAGCTTTTTCAGCACGGCGAAGCCGTCGAGGCCGGGCATCTGCACGTCGAGAAAAACCACGTTCGGCTGGTATTCGCGGATCAGTTCCACGGCCTCCACGCCGTTGGCGCCCTCGGCGAGCACGTCCACGCTGCCGGCGGTGTCGAGCAGGTACTTCAGCTCTTCGCGGGCAAGCTGCTCGTCGTCGATGATGAGCGCGGAAATGGTCGCGGTGGCAGCCACGACTTGAGTATAGGGAGCCGCGGAAACTGGGGTCAACCGCGGGCCTGGCCGCTGAAGGCGTGGAGGCGCGCCGGAGGATGGTCCGCCGCGAGCTCGTGCCCGCAGTGGACGCAGTAAATGTCCGTGATGCGTGCGCTGCGATGGCAGTTTCCGCAGCAGGCCGCCACCTGGTAGGCGCATTGCGGGCAGTAGTGGTAATCGGCTCCAATGTGCGCGCCGCACGAGGGGCAGGCGGCGAGAATGGGCTGGCGCAGCAGGAAGTAGAGCGCGGCTCCGACTCCTCCGGGAATCACTACGCAGATGATCCACAGCCGCGCGCTCATGCCGCGGCGGGGAGCGTCCTTGCTGATGTAGCCGATGATGAGCATGGAGAGCGCGGCCAGCGCGCCCCAGGAGAGCAGCAGGTAAACATGCAGCGCGAAGGGCAGGCGGCTGGGGTGGTGGCTGAGGCGCGGCAGAGCGATCCAGAAGTAGTATTCGACCAGCACGAAGGCCGCCACCGCGCCGGCGATGGACCAGCGCGGAATGAGCCGCAGCTCATCGGAGAATCGGGTTTCGTCCTGGCATGGATTACTCATTTTGTCCGGCCCGCTTTAAAAAAGACTCATGCGCTCTCGCCGCGCGACTGCCTGCGCCACTGCGCCGCCAGCGCGGCGAAAATGCTGAAGGCCATGGTCGCCACCAACAGGGCGGTCAGGGCGGGCACATCAAGCCAGCTTTCCTCGCTGAACGCCTCTTCGGCAATGACCCACAGTATGGGGGTAAGAAACATGAGCAGCGCGATCAGCCCGAGCAGCGCAAACCCAATCCGCCGGCGGACGCGGCCCCGCGTCTCGCGCAACTGGTTCGCCATTTCCAGCACCGCGCGGCGCGTGCGCTGCACCACGGCCATGTCCGCACCAGCGTCCAGGCCGGCCATTGCGTCAAGCAATTTCGTGTCGGGAGATTCGCTCATAGCGCCTCCTTCTCAAGATGCGGCTTCAGCGCCGCCATTCCGCGATACAAGCGCGACTTGACGGTGGAGAGCGGCGAGCGCGTCATGACCGCGATTTCCTCCAGGGAAAGCTCCTCGTGGAAACGCAGGGCCAGCACTTCCCTGTGCAGCGGATCGAGCAGCAGCAGCGCGGCGGCGATTCTTCGCGCCTCTTCGCGGCTGCGGTAGTGGTCAAACGGATTCGGCTCCGCGCTGGGAACCTCCAGCGTGTATTCTTCGCCCTCCGCCGTGCACAGCTCTTCGAGGCTGGCCATGGTGCGCTTGCGCCGCAGATCAATCAGCAGGTTCCGCGCCACGGTAAAGAGCCAGGTGTCGAAGCGCGCCGCGCCGTTGTACTGGGAGCCGCGCGTGAGCACCTTCATCCATGTTTCCTGGAAAAGGTCTTCGGCCATGTCGCGGTTGCCCGTCAGAAACAGCAGGTAACGCATCAGCCGGTGCTGGTATTGCACGATCAGGCGGTCCACCAACTCGGCGTCGTGGCGCTTCAGTCCCTGCGCCACGGCCATGTTCTCCGCGCGCTGTTCGGTTACGGCCCGTGCTGTCAGTCGAAGCGCCGACGTGCTCATCTCGTTTTCTGAGACGGTTGGCGAGGCGGGAAAGACGCTTTTCGCCACCAGGTTTTCCAGACTGCGCGTAAAACCCATGTAGCTATGTTAGTCAAAGCGCAGCCGCAAGCACAGCAAAATACCTGGGTTGGGGTCCCGACGCATCCCGCCCGGCCAAGCCCAGCCCCGGCAATAGCCGGTAAACTAACCCAATGGACATCCTGTACGGCCTGCACCCGGTCGAGGAGGCTCTCCGCTCCGGCAGCCGGACGTTTGACCACGTGTGCGTCGCGCGCGAGCGCCATGACCAGCGGCTCCAGAAGATCATTGATGCCGCCCGCGAAAAGGCCGTCCGGCTGCGTTTTGAGCCTCGGGAAGAGTTGACCCGGCTGGCCCGCACCGCCGCGCATCAGGGAGTGGTCGCCGTCGTCCGCACCCGCGAATTCCTTGGTCTGGAAGACCTGCTGACCGGTCCCGAACCTCGGCTCCTGCTGGCCCTGGACGGCATCGAAGACCCGCAGAACCTGGGCGCGCTGCTCCGCTCCGCCGATGCTTCCGGAGTGGATGGCGTGCTGCTGACCGAACGGCGCGCTGCTCCGCTGAGCGCGGTCGCGGTGAAAGCCTCCGCCGGGGCTGCGGAGCACGTCCGCTTTGCCCGCGTGGTCAATCTGGTCCGCGCCCTCGAACAGCTCAAAGAACAAAATATATGGTGCGTGGGCCTCGACGAGCGCGGCACGAGCAGTTACGACGAGTACGATTTCACGTCCAATACCGTAGTCGTGCTCGGGCGCGAGGGCGGCGGCCTGCACGAACTTGTACGCCGCACTTGCGACTACCTGCTGCGCATTCCGATGGCCGGTGCCGTTGCGTCGCTGAACGTATCGGCCGCCGGAGCTGTTGTTTTGTTTGAGGCCGCGCGGCAGCGGCGCGCGCAGACTCAAATAAGACCCGCTGAAGCCGCTCCACGAAAAAAGCAAAAAGGTTTAGGTTCCTGAATGGTGTTGAAGTTTTTTGCCGCACTCCTTCTGTGCGGCACAGCCATGAGCGCGTCCGCGCAGCAGAAGACCGCGCCTAAGAATCCTGCGACCGATTCCAAGGCCACGGTCCTGTTTTCGCGCTCCGAAAGCCAGAGTGCGCCGCAAGCCACGCACCAGGCTTCGTCCAATCGCGCCGCCGCCTCCGCGCCCAAAGTCACGGACGCTGAACGCGCCGCCCTGACCTTCACCTCCTACAACCTCGACCTGCATCTCGCGCCGCGCGACCATACCCTTTCCGCGCGGGCGCAGCTTGAGATTCGCAACGACGGCTCTCAGCCGCTGTCGGTTCTGCCGCTCCAGCTTTCGTCTTCCCTGAACTTTGAAGGGGTCAGCCTGCATGGGCAGCGGCTCCAGTACACACAACAGACCCTGAACAGCGACACGGACCATACCGGCCTGCTTCACGAAGCCGACATTGAGCTTCCCGTGCCGCTCGCGCCCAAGGCCACGGTTTCGCTCGAAGTGCTCTACAGCGGCGAAATCACGGTGGATGCGCGCCGCCTGCTGCAACTCGGAACGCCGACCGATACGGCCGAGCACTCCGACTGGGACCGCATCTCGGAGGACTTCACCGGGCTGCGGGGCTTCGGAAACGTCGTCTGGTATCCGGTGGCCTCGGTCCCGGCGCTGCTGGGCGACGGCGATAAAGTTTTCGCCGAAATCGGCAGGCAGAAGCTGCGCCAGGAGGAGGCAACCGTAGCCATTCGGCTCACGCTTGAGTACTATCTTGCGCCACCCTCAGTGATCGCGATGGACGGCCACTTCATTCCCGTCCCCAAGCCTTCGGTTGCGCCGACGCGGAGTTATCCGGGAGTGCTGACGGCGGAACTGCCGCCCACGCGGCTGGGCTTTGCCGCGCCTTCTCTGTTCTTCGCAAACTGGGTGCCGTCGGCGGGCAGCGGGGTTCGCGTCTACTCGCGCCCGGAGGACCAGTCGAACGCGCAGGCGCTGATGACCGCAGCGACCATGGTGCAGCCGCTGGTCGCCAAATGGCTGGGGCCGCAGGCGAAAACGCCCGTCACCGTGATCGACCTGCCCGATTCGCAGGACATGACCTGGGAGCAGGGGCCGCTGCTGTTGACCCCCGTCGCGAATCAGCCTCCGGAGAGCTATGCCGAAATTATGAGCCGCGCCCTGGCCCACGCCTACTTTGAGTCGCGGCGCGAGTGGCTTGATGAAGGCGTGGCCACGTTTCTCCAGACGCTTTGGATTGAACAGTCGAGCACTCGCACGCACGCGCTGGAATTGCTGGAGTCGCACCACGGCGCGCTGGCGCTGGCCGAGCCGGGTACGCCCGGCCTCTCGACAGGCGAACCCCTGATCCACGCCTCCGACCCCATTTATTACCGCACCAAGGCCGCCTATGTTTTGTGGATGCTTCGCGATCTCGCGGGAGAGAAGCAGCTTCAGGCTGCGCTTCACGCGTACGACCCCACCGCTGACACCGCTCCCGATTATTTCCAGAAGCTTGTTGAGCGCGCTTCAGGCAAAGAGCTGCAATGGTTTTTTGAAAATTGGGTCTACCGCGATCGAGGGCTGCCCGATCTCTCGATCACGGCCTTCCACGCCAGCCCCGCGGCCTACGCCGGACAGTATCTGGCGGCGGTGGACATCATGAACAACGGCTTTGCCGAAACCGAGGTTCCGGTTACGGTGCGCTCCGGCAGCAATACGCTGACCGAGCGCGTGCTGCTGCCCGCGAAAACGCGGACCGTTCACCGGATACTGGTGCAAGGCCAGCCGACGCAGGTAATTGTGAACGATGGAACCGTGCCGGAGGTGGAGGCCGACATTCACAAGCGGGACATTACGACTCAGTAGCTGGCTTCAATTTTCGGCTCGCCACAGCTCGAGAAGCCCTCTTGCACTCCGCACGTGAAAGTCGCTCATTCGCCTCTTCCCGGTCGAACTTGAAACCCGGAGGAAATGGCCTGCGCAATTTCCTGATCCCTTCAATCGCCACCTGCCGCCTCCTTGCGTCTAAGTTATCCGCGTTCTCACCGCCGAAGTCATTCATCCTACTTCCCTCTCTCGAACTCGACATAATTTCTCCCGAAGTAGAGGCGGTAGGTTCCGGCGCCGCTGTCCTTCATCACCTCTAATGGCACGGGGCGATGCAGCTTGGCGTCGTGCTTTGCGGGCGCCTGGAGCAGGACGTGCGCGCCCAGGTCCTGAATCACGAATTGCGGGCTCGCGCCGGTCTTTACGATGCCCGCGCCGTAGGCGCCGGGGACCAGCCGGCGTCCTTCAATGTTGAGCGGAATTTCGGTGATGAAATAGGCCTGATACTTTTGCTGGATCCCAGTGGAATAGCCGGAGTTATCAACGAGCACGGCAAACATGAGGGCCCCGTCCGCAAACCGCACACCGCCGGAGTTTCGCAACTGGGTTGTGGCGGATTGACCCCGAAAGAAAACCGAACCTGGAACGATTTTCGCGAGATCGGCGGGATGCAGAATTGCTTCGCCCTGCGGGACCGGCGCGGACTGCGCCAACATGGGCGATAAAGAGACAAACAGAACCAGCGCGGAAACCACGCAGATTTCTCGAACAAATTTCATAGCGCCTCCACAATTCAAACCGACAATCGCGAGAAGTATATCGCCCTGAAATTCTAAACCGGCCATCGGCTCATGCCGCGGTTCAGGAGTAGCATCAGTGAATCGATTCCCGGCCACCTCTTCCCCGCCGACATGCGACAACCAGACCATTGAAGCGAACGAACCGAAAGCAGGGCCGATGGGCACCCTTCGAGTTGGAGCAGGAAAACCGGTCAATTCCACGCGCCAGGTTCTGCTTGCCAGCATGGTGGGCACAACCATTGAGTATTTCGATTTCTACATCTACGCGACCGCCGCTGTGCTGGTCTTCCCTCATCTTTTCTTTCCGGAATCCAGCCCCGCCTCGGCCATGCTGGCTTCGCTGGCTACCTTCGGCATCGCATTTCTCGCGCGGCCCATCGGTTCGGTGCTTTTTGGACACTTCGGCGACCGCATCGGACGCAAGACCACGCTGGTTCTTGCGCTCTCGACCATGGGCTTTTCCACCGTCGCGATTGGAGCGTTGCCCGGCTATAGCGCAATCGGACTGGCCGCGCCTTTGCTGCTCTCCATCTTCCGCTTCGGTCAGGGCCTCGGCCTGGGCGGCGAGTGGGGCGGAGCGGTACTTCTGGCCGTCGAAAACGCGCCCCCCAAAAAGCGGGCCCTTTACGGAATATTTCCCCAGTTCGGCGCGCCCATTGGATTCTTCTTTTCCGGAGGTATTTTCCTGCTGCTGTCCCACTGGCTCACCGACCGGCAGTTTCTCTCCTTCGGCTGGCGCATCCCGTTTCTCGCCAGTGCGGTGCTCGTGTTCCTCGGCCTCTACGTGCGCCTTACCCTCACCGAAACCCCCGTCTTCCAGCAAGCCCTGCATCAAGGAAAATCCGAAAAACTGCCCATGATGGCCCTATTCCGCGGACACAGCAAAGCTCTGGCCGCGGGCATTCTGATCTCCCTTTCGACCTTTGTGATCTTCTACCTCATGTCAGTTTTCGCCTTGGCCTGGGGAACAAATGTGCTCGGCTACAGCCGCACGGAGTTCCTGCTGATGGAGCTGATCGGCGTTGTTCCCTGCGGGCTCGGCATTGCCGTCTCCGGGTATCTGGCCGAAAGAGGACGCCGGCGGACTATGCTGTGGGCGGCCGCGGCGACCGGCGCTTTCGGCCTGGTCATGGCGCCGCTATTCACCGCCGGCGCAATCGGGACCCTGGTGATGCTCACAGTGGGATTGACCCTGTCCGCGCTTACCTACGGCCCGCTCGGCACCGTCATCTCCGAACTGTTTCCCACTCCGGTGCGCTATACCGGAAGCTCGCTGGCCTTTAGTCTGGCCGGAATTCTCGGCGCCTCGGTCGCGCCTTATATTGCCAGTTGGCTGGCTCGCAATTATGGGCTCCGGTACGTCGGCTACTATCTGTCTTTCTCGGCCGCGCTCACGATCCTCGGCCTGCTGTGGATACGAGAAACCAAGGACGACAGCCTGGCGGACGCGGCAAGCTGAATTCAAGGAGTTTCTCCAGCAGCAAAGGCATCTCACATTGCAGAACACAGCTTGAACCGCCACAATCGGTACTGAGGCTTTTGCATGGAATTCCATATCCACCGCGCTTTCCGTGAGCGGCTGAAACTCGATGACCTGCTCTTCAGCTACACCGGAAACGCCATCTTCGCGAACGTGGCGGCGAGCCGCCGCCTGGCGCAGGAGATGAACGAGCTGCGCGGAACCGACGCCGACCCCGAGCGCGCCATCCATGCCGGCGCGCTGTTCGCCATGGGCCTCATCGACGAGCTGAACCACGCGCTTGTCGCCCGCTATCGCGCCCAGGTTGACCCCGCCGTGTTCGCCGAGGCGGTCCGCTGGTTCGCCGCACAGTCAGAGCCCGAGGATTTGCAAAAGCTCCTGCTGCAATTCACGGAGCAGTTTCCCAATACGGCAATCTTTCGCGGCGAGGTGACCGCAGAGCAGTGGCTTCAAGGCGCAACCGATGGCGTATCGAATCGAGAAGCGGCGCTGGAAGAGCTTTTGATGCTGTGGCTGGCGAACATCAACCCGGCCTTCGCACGCTTTCGCGAATTATTTGAAGACGCGGACCTGAAGCAGCGGACCATCTATCAGAGTGTCACGCAGACATTCCCGGACTATTTCAAGACGCGGCCTCCGCTCACGCCGGAAGTCGGCAGCCTGCTGGACGCGCTGCGGGCGCCGATGCTGGCCTCGCCCGATTCGCTCACCGGCCAGCTTGAATTTATTCGCGAGCGCTGGACGAAGCATCTGGGCGGCGACTTGCGCCGGCTTCTGCTGGCGGTCGATATTCTTCGCGAAGAAGACCTCGCCATCTGGCTGCGCTTCCATCCGCCCGGCCCCGACTGGCACCGCCACGGTCAGCCGGGCTGGGGCATGGCCGGTTTTGTGGGAGACGAATTCATCGGCTTCGAGGAGCAGTTCGGCAAGCGCCGCTATGCGCACGGCTACCAGGCCCCGCTCAACGAATATGAAGCCTTCAGCTCCGATCAGGCGTGGATGCCCAATGTGGTGATGATGGCCAAGAGCACCTTCGTCTGGCTGGAGCAGCTCTCAAAGAAGTATCAGCGGCACATTCATCGCCTGGACCATATTCCTGATGAAGCGCTGCGTCTGCTGGCCGACCGCGGCATCACGGCGCTATGGCTCATCGGCCTGTGGGAGCGCAGCACGGCGTCCCGCACCATCAAGCGGCTGCGCGGACACGGCGACGCCGTCGCCTCCGCCTACTCGCTCAAGGGGTACGACATCGCCGCCGACCTGGGCGGATACGAGGCCTTCGACAACCTGAAGCGCCGCGCCGCGTCGTTCGGCCTGCGCATGGCCAGCGACATGGTTCCGAACCACATGGGTATCGACTCCGACTGGGTCATCGACCACCCCGACTGGTTTCTCTACCGATGGGAGGATCCGTTTCCGTCCTACAGCTTCAACGGACCTGATCTATCCAGTGACGGCCGCGTCGAAATCAAGATTGAAGACCACTACTACGACCAGACCGACGCCGCCGTTGTCTTCCGCCTGCGCCATCACCACGACGGCAGCACGCGCTACATGTACCACGGAAACGACGGCACCAGCTTCGCATGGAATGACACCGCGCAGCTCGACTACTCGCAGGCCCAGGTCCGCGAGCATGTCATCCAGACCATCCTTCACGTCGCGCGGCTCTCGCCGATCATTCGCTTTGACGCAGCCATGGTGCTGGCCAAGCGGCACGTGCAGCGGCTGTGGTTTCCGCTGCCCGGCGCCGGAGGTTCTATTCCCTCGCGCGCGGAAAACGCCATGTCGCAGGAAGAATTCGATGCGCTCATGCCGCACGAGTTCTGGCGCGAAGTTGTGGATCGCGTCGCTGCCGAGATACCCGGAACTCTGCTCCTGGCCGAAGCCTTCTGGCTGCTCGAAGGCTATTTTGTGCGAACGCTGGGGATGCACCGCGTTTATAACAGCGCGTTCATGAATATGTTGCGCGACGAGGAAAACGCGAAATACCGCTCGTATCTGAAAAAGACCATCGAGTTCGATCCCGACATTCTGAAGCGCTACGTCAACTTCATGAGCAATCCCGATGAGCGCACCGCCATCGACCAGTTCGGGACTGGCGACAAGTACTTCGGCGTCGCGACCCTGCTGGCCACGCTGCCCGGTTTGCCAATGTTCGGACATGGGCAGATCGAGGGCTTTACCGAGCGCTACGGCATGGAGTTCAAGCAGGCTCGCATGGACGAGTCCCCCAACGAGGACCTTGTTGCCCGCCACCAGCGCGAGATTGCGCCTCTGCTCAAGCGCAGAAAACTTTTCGCGGAAAGCACGCATTTCGTTCTCTACGATTTTTGGACCGCTGACGGCACGGTCAATGAGAACGTCTTCGCTTACTCGAACCGGCTGGGGGAGGAACGCGCACTGATCCTCTACAACAACAGCTATGAAAGCACGCACGGGACAATTCATCTCTCCGCGGCGGCCATGAATAAGACCACAGGCGCGCTGCGCCAGACGCGCCTTGGCGACGGGCTTGTACTTTCCGGATACGACACCATCGTCGCGTATCGCGACACCGTGGCTGGCCTTGAGTACCTGCGCCGCGCCATCGACTTTCATCATCACGGACTCACGCTCGGGCTGCACGGCTTCGAACATGTGGTTCTGCTCGACTGGCGCGAGCTGCGGCCATCGGCGGACCATCCTTGGGACCAGCTCTGTGACGCTCTTCACGGCGAAGGCGTCCCCAGCGTCGATGCCGCGCTTTCCATGCTGCGGCTGCGCCCGCTGCACGATGTACTGCATCAAGCTCTGAGTCCTGAATCCGTCCACGCCTTTGCGGAGATCGCGAGTGAGCTCGCCATGCAGGCGCGGACCCTAAGGGCCACTCACGCTGATGGCCCCGAAGCGACCGACGAAGCGGTCGCGAGCAAGGCCCCGCTCGACCCGCAATTCCGCGCCGAACAGCTTCAGTCATTCCTCGACCAATGCGGCCTGTTCTACGACCGAGCCGTCGCCAGTCTTCCGGCGGAAAATCGCGATCTCGCATCCCGGATCGCCGCTTCGGGCGAGTCCAAGCCACGCTATCGCGAAACCTGCCAGCAAAGAACTGTGGCCGCCATCCACCTCAGGTTGGTAGATGAGGAATTTGCGACCGATTGGCCCTCCATTGCGCGCCTCCTCCCGCGCACGGATCAGCAGTGGATGCTCATCGTCGCATGGATTCTACTCGGCAGCCTGCCATGGAAGGGTAATCTCGCCGCCGCTTTCGACAGCCTCCAGTTGCGCCAGGCGCTCGCGGAGATGTTCTCCTCGACCAGTGTGGAGGGCGAAGACATCTGGCGCGCCGCCGCGAAGGTCCGCAGCGTGCTGCTGCAATCCGATACGCCCGAGCCCCGCACCTTCTGGAACGACGGGGATGTCCGCTGGCTCGCAGGCATTCACGAAGCGGACGGCGTGACCTGGGTCAATAAGGAGCAGTTTGAGGAACTCACCGACTGCCTCCAACTTCCCGCGCTGCTGGAAATCGGCGACGAGGATTCACACGTGTTCGACGCAGTGCTGGAGATCGAAGCCGAAATCGAGCGCGCACGAGAGGCCATGACCGAAGCGGGCTACAAGCTGGACACCTATCTCGACTCACGCGCAAGAGAGCTTGAGGCGGAGAGAGATGGGGCGCGGGCGGAGCCGCCAGTGCCCGAACCGCACCCGGTAGAATGAAAAGACCGCAGGCCCCGGAAGCGTATCCCCCAGCAAGAGGCACGACGATTCAAACTACCTTCACGAAGTTCAGGTATGCAGGCGCAGCCGTGCTGCTTTATGCCGGACTCGCCTTCGCCCAGCAACAGCCGCAGCCTCCAACATCGACCGGCCAGACTGCGACCGCGCAGAAGCGACCTTCCGTTTCCTCCACGGTGGTGGTGCTAGGCAGCCCCGAACCGGTCACCGAGGCCGAGTCTTCGCGGGTGGTTACCGTGATTGACACAAAGCAGCACCCGCTTGTCGTGCCGACCCTTGAAGATTACCTGCGAACCGACAGCTCCGTGTACATCGAGCAGCGCGGAGCGGGCAACGTGCAGGCCGACATCAACCTGCGCGGTGGGTCATTCGAGCAGACTCTCGTCCTGCTCAACGGACTCCGCATCAACGACGCACAGACCTCGCACCACAACCTCGATCTTCCTGTGCCGCTCGCCGCGCTTCAGACCGTTGACGTGCTGCACGGCTCCGGCTCCACGCTTTATGGGGCTGATGCTCTCAGCGGCGTCATCGACTTCATTACCGCTGTGCCCACGCGCAGCAGCCTTGCCCTGCGGGCCGGCGCGGGCAGCTATGGGGAAAACGAGCAGTCCGCAATCGCCGATTTCATCCACGGCAAATGGAGCGAGGCCGCGACCGGCACCCGCAATTTTTCCACCGGCTTCATCGCCGACCGCGACTACCGCACCGAATCCGCCAGCAGCGAAACCCGCTACCAGTCCGCGCTTGGCGCAACCAGCATCCTGCTCGCGGGCAGTGATCGCGCGTTTGGAGCCGGCCAGTTCTATGGCAACTATCCCTCATGGGAGCGAACGAAGGGATGGTTCGCCTCCGCCAGCCAGCAGCTTGGTCCGAAGACCCGCGCCGCCTTCGCCTATCGCCGCCATACGGATAATTTCATCCTGTTCCGCGACGCGCCGGGCATTTACGCCAACAACCATATCGACACTAGCTGGCAGGCGGTCGCGCGCCGCAAAGAGACGCTGGGCCCAGCCTCCGGCTTTTTCTATGGACTCGAATTTCAGGGCGACGCGATCGACAGCAACAATCTCGGCCGCCATGCGCGCAATCGCGGGGCGGGTTATGCCGACCTTGATCTACATTTCCGTAAGCGCGCAACCCTCTCCCTCGGCGCGCGCGAGGAGTTGCTGAGCGGCGGCCCGCAGTCCGTCTTCAGTCCCGATCTTTCCGGAAGCCTTTTCCTCGGCCATCAGTGGAAGCTCCACGCAGCCGGGGGGTACGGCTTCCGCCTGCCCACCTATACCGACCTTTACTACAGCGATCCGACCACGATCGGCAATCCTGACCTCAAGCCGGAGTCCGCATGGTCCGGCGAGGGCGGGGCCGACTGGTACGCGGGTCCAAACGTCACAGCCTCGCTCACCGTGTTCTATTCGCGGCAACATGACGCGATTGACTATGTGCGCGCCAGCCCCGCCGAGAGATGGCGCGCCGCCAATCTCAGCGGCCTCTCCTTTACCGGGGTGGAAAGCTCCGTGAACTGGCGGACCACCTCGCGCCAGAGGCTGCGGTTCTCCTGGACCGCGCTCTCCGGTGCGCAATCGGCCCTGCACGGCCTCCAATCGGAATACATCTTTAACTACCCGGTCAACAACGCCAGCGCGGAATGGATCGGGCGGCTCAAAGGCTTCGTTGCCCGCAACCGGGTCGGCGTGGTGGAGAGGTATCAGCAAGACCCCTATCCGGTTTGGGATTTGTCGCTCGCCCGCGAGCGCGGCTGGATTCACCCCTACGTGCAAATGACCAACCTGAGCAATACCGGGTATGAGGAGATCGAAGGCATCCGGATGCAGGGCCGGTCCTTTGTGGGAGGCTTGGAACTTACCCTGCCCCGGCGCTGAGCCTCGGGGCCCGGAATCGGAAATTTTCGACCATCCCGCGGCTGGGGGAAACAAAAGCAACAGCCCGCGAGTCTAAATCATCAACTTAGTGTTAGGTACATTAGAGCGCACCCACGCGCCTTTTGCAGAAACAACCCGAAAAGGAGTTTTTCCTCCATGGTTTCCACTTCTGTATTTTCGCGGACTCTGTTGAGCCGCTTCGCCATTGCCGCTTCCGCCCTTGCGCTTCTCGCGCTACCCTGCGCCGTTCAGGCCCAGGCCAGCACCGCCTCCGAAGGCGGCCAGCAGTACTCAAGCTCTTCGGACTGGAAGGCATACCTCACCAGTTATGATTTCGATGGAGCGCCGGGAGCGAGCGCTTCGCCTCAGTATGGCCAGTATGGACGTCGCAATAACAGCCCTTACCCCTACCAGAGCCGCTGGAGCCACATGGCCTTTGAGGTCGGCGGCGGATTTACCGCGCCGGTCGGCAATGCCGCGCGCAACTGGGAAACATGGGGCTACAACGTGAATGTGGGCGCCGGCTGGAACTTCAGCAAGTACTTCGGCGCACTGGTTGAATATCAATTCAATCGCATGAAGATTCCCGGCCACACGCTGACCGACCTGGCCGTCAGCAACGGCATCCCCCAACTCGGCGGCAACATCAATACCTGGTCGCTCACCCTCGACCCCATCATCTATTTGCCGGTGTCACACTCCTTCGGCACTTACGTGACCGGCGGTGGCGGCTTCTACCGCAAGGTAACGAACTTTACTGAGTCGGTGCTGTCCACCCAGTGTGACCCCTATTATGGATTCTGTTATTCAGGATACGTTCCAACGACGGTGGCGCACTCCTCCAGCAACCAGCTCGGTGCGAACCTCGGCTTCGGCCTCTATTGGAAAGCCTTCGGCGATTCCAGCAATGCCAAGCTTTACACCGAAGCCCGTTATGTCTGGGTGAACTCGCCGGAGTCCAGCGCGTCGGATCCTTATGGTTCGGGTACGGAAGGATTCATTCCGGTCACGGTCGGCTTGCGGTTCTGATATTTGTTTTTCCATGATGAGGGCGGGCAATAGGTCTGCCCTTTTTCTTGCGCGTGTGCCGGCCGCAACTGCTGAAAGCGCGATACGCTGGTAACGTCATGTTCAAGCGCCTTCCCGCTCTTGCAGTTCTGCTTCTGGTTTCGGCCCTTCCACTCTCCGCGCAGAAAAAGCCCCGGACCGCGCCGCCCGATCTGGTCACGCGCGCCAACCTGTTGCGCGGAGCTTATGGCCCCTACCGGGCCGATAACGACCTTCTGTACTATCACCTCGATGTGCGCGTTGATCCGGCGACGCAGCAGATCAGTGGAAAAAACACGGTTCGCTTCAAGATGCTGAAGGACGGAACGCGCATTCAACTTGACCTGAATCAGGCGCTGCGCATTGACAAGATTGTTTTGGGCGCGACGCCGCTGAAATATGAGCGCGACACCGGGGCGGTGTTTGTTGATTTTCCGCAGACGCTGCGCGCCGGAAAGACGTATTCGATTGAGTTCTATTACTCCGGCCGCCCGCTGACCACGGGACGCTTCGGCGGCTTTGTCTTCGCCAAAGACCCCGCCGGACGGCCCTGGATTTACACCTCGTGCGAGGACGACGGAGCCAGCATCTGGTGGCCGAACAAGGACCAGTGGCGCGATGAAGTCGAGAACATGGACATCAGCGTCGAGATTCCGAACAACCTGGTCGATGTGTCGAACGGCCGGTTTGAGAGCAAGAAGGATTTAGGCGACGGCTACACGCAATGGAACTGGTCCGTCCATTACCCGATCAACAACTATGATGTTTCGCTGAATATCGGCGATTACGTTCATTTCGGCGGCCATCACGGTGCGCTCACGCTGGACTACTATGTGCTGCCCGAGGACCTGGAGAAAGCGAAGAAGCAGTTTGCGCAGGTGCCCGGGATGCTGGATGCCTACGCGCATTACTTCGGGCCGTATCCGTTTATGAAGGACGGTTACAAACTCATCGAAGTTCCATACTCGGGAATGGAACACCAGAGCGCGGTGACCTATGGCAACGGCTTCACCAACGGCTATCTGGGCCGCGACTGGGCCGGCGTGGGCACCAGCATGAAGTTCGACTTCATCATTATTCATGAGAGTGCCCATGAGTGGTTCGGCAACAGCATCACCGCCGCGGACCGTTCGGATATGTGGATTCACGAGGGCTGGGCGACTTACCTTGAAGGGCTTTACGTCGAATACCACTGGGGCAAGGCTGACGGGATCAAGTACCTGAACGGATTGGGATCAAAGATCGAAAACCGCCAGCCCATTGTCGGCGAGCGCGGAGTCAACGCCAATCCGCCCGAGGACCAGTACTTCAAGGGCGCGCTGATGCTGAATACGCTGCGCAGCGTGGTGAACAATGACGCGAAGTGGTTTGCGCTGATTCACGGCTTCTATCAGCGCTTCAAGTACCAGAACATCATGACCGGCGATGTCATCCGCTACTTCAACCAGCAGACGGGCATGAACCTGAGGCCGTTCTTCCGGCAATATTTGTTTCACGCGCAGATTCCCGTGCTGGAGCTTCTCTTCCAACCCAGCCAGCACACCGTCTCCTACAAGTGGCAGGCCGAGGAG
>JBAUHD010000265.1:0-25939 GCA_049680085.1 Acidobacteriaceae bacterium | reverse complement strand
ATTCTCATCTCCTGAGCCCTGAGCCCTGAGCCCTGAGCCCTGAGCCCTGAGCCCTGAGCCCTGAGCCCTGTACCCTGAATTCATGAAGACCTGGCAAAAAGTCGGCATCGTCACCCTCATCGTTCTTATCGCTCTCGGTATCCGTGTTTACTTCATCTACCGCGAGCGCCATGAGCCCGTGCAGCCGCCGCACCAGGTCGCCGAGCGTCAACTCACCCGCGACGATCTCGTCATCCCGCGCAAGCTGTATATCGACAGCATGGCCTCCGCCAAAGCCCTCAACGGAAAAACCGTCTGGATCCAGTCCGGCTATTCGCTCGACTACTATCCGTATGCCCATCGCCGCGTCGACTTCGATCACCCCGCTGGAGCGCTTCCCAGCGTCCAGGCGCTTCAGATTCAGGACATCATTACCCAGAAGACGCCCGCCAAGGTTGCCACCCGCGTGCCCAAAGGAGACAAGCAGGCTTTCGCCGTCTTTAAAATGCCCAGCGACCCGGGCAAGGAATACGCAACCGCCATTGGCTATTTCCAGGGGACCGATTCCACCTTCTTCTGCGATCAGATCTTCTACTATGACGATCCTCATCAGATGTACAGCTTCTGGGGTCCGAAGATATGGAGCGCCATTGACCAGCACCATCCCATTCCCGGCATGAGCGAGCTTCAGACCGCAATGGCCCTCGGAGTCATCCAGCAGTCCGACTCTTCTCAAATCGGAAACCGCACGGTGGACTACGACGCCGGCGGCAAAAAATGGTCGGTCACTTTCCGTGATGACAAAGCCACGACGATCAAGCAGCCGTAGCCGCTTCGGTTTTTGATTTCCATGATTCTGGAAGCGGCATTCCCTGGGTACGCGATTCATGTGTCCCGTTTATCATTGGGATGAATCGGCGGGGGCGAGAGAGAACAGATGAAGGAAGTCGTTCTTATAACCAGCGGAGATTTGCGGCAATCGGCCAATCAGGCGTGCTGGCCTGCTCAAGAGGAACTCGAACGCCGCCTGACCCAGTGTTTTGTTGCCGAAGGCGTTCAGGTGCGGCGCGCCTTTCCTGTGGATGCTGCCCTGGGGCACGGCTTCATCTCCAGCCAGCGCATGGGCATGGATATTTTCGAGACCATCGATCCGGAGGCGAATCTGGTTTTCGCCACCGCGGCCTGGCAATACTCCCACCATGTGCTGCCGGGCATGCGTACTCATCGCGGCCCCATCCTGACTGTGGCCAACTGGTCGGGCCAATGGCCGGGGCTGGTGGGCCTGCTCAACCTGAATGGGTCCCTTGTGAAGGCCGGCGTCAAGTTCAATACCCTGTGGAGCGAGCGCTTCGAGGATGACTACTTTCTTACTCGGCTTCGCGAATGGATTCAGCGCCGGACGGTAACGCACGACCTCGCTCATGTCCACCCGCTGGACATTCACAGCGTTCCGGCTGAGGACAGGCGTCTCGGAGAAAAACTGGCGGCCACGCTCAAGCAAAGGAAGGCGATCCTCGGAGTCTTTGATGAAGGCTGCATGGGCATGTACAACGCCATCATCGACGATGAGCTGCTGAATCCTCTCGGAGTATTCAAGGAGCGGCTGAGCCAGTCCGCGCTGGTGGCAAGAATGCGCACGGTTCGCGATGAGGACGCGCGCGCCGTGCGAAGCTGGCTGGATGGAAAGGGAATGAAATTCGTCACCGGGCAGAATGACAAAACCGATTTGACCGACGCGCAGATTCACGAGCAATGCAAAATGTATATCGCGGCGGTTCGCATGGCGCGCGACTTCGGCTGCGACGCAATCGGAATCCAATACCAGCAGGGATTGAAAGATATGGTTCCAGCCTCCGACCTGGTGGAGGGCCTGCTCAATAATCCTGACCGCCCGCCCGTTTTCAGCGAGTCCGGCGAGGAGCTTTATGCACGCGCGGCGCTTCCGCATTTCAACGAGGTTGACGAGTGCGCGGGCCTCGACGCGCTCGTCACCAATCGCTGCTGGACCGCGCTCGGCTTTGATCCATCGACCACTCTGCATGACGTGCGCTGGGGCGAGCCGTATCGCGGGGACGGCATTGATGACTTCGTATGGGTTCTGCAGATCTCCGGCGCCGCGCCCGCCAGTCACTTTGTGGGCGGCTATCGCGGCGCAAGCAGCGAGCGCCAGCCTCCCATGTATTTTCCGCTCGGCGGCGGAACCCTGAAGGGTGTGGGACGCGCCGGGGAGATAGTCTGGAGCCGCGTCTTTGTCGAAGACAACCGTCTTCAAGTTGATCTGGGTCTGGGTTCGGTCGTCGAGCTTCCGCCGGAGGAAACGCAGCGCCGCTGGAGCCAGACCACTACTCAATGGCCGATGGTCAACGCGGTGTTTCACGGCGTCTCGCGCGACGCATTGATGGCCCGTCACCGCGCCAACCACGTCAACATCGCCTATGTTCCCCGCGTTGAGAATGCAGCCAACGCGCTTGCCGTCAAGGCGGCAATGTTTCATGCGCTCGGACTCCGCGTACACTTGTGCGGAGCCACTGGATTGAAGGGTATTGATTAACGAAAGTAGGTGACACCCACCATGAAACGGTTTGCCGCAGTCTCGCTTTTGCTCGCAGGATGCGCCACGGCTTTCTGCCAGGTCTCTCCCTGGCAGCCCGACCTCACCCGCCAGCAAACCTACACTCCGCATCGCGCCTCCAGCACCGACCCCACCGGCGCAAACCGCGACTCTCGCACTGTCGCGCCGGGCGCAACGCAGACTGTTTTGGATGTGGATGGTCCCGGCACGATCGCGCACATCTGGTTCACCATTGCCGACAACGAGGCCTATAACCTCAAGCGCATTGTTCTGCGCATGTACTGGGACGGCGAAACCGACCCCAGCGTAGAGACTCCCATTGGCGATTTCTTCGGCCTTGGCCTTGGGGAATACCACACCTGGCAGTCCGAATTGTTATCGGTCGGCAATGACAAGTCGCTGAACTCATTTTTCCCCATGCCTTTCGCGCGCCATGCGCGAATCACAGTCACGAATGAAGGCAAGCAGCCCATTCTCGCCCTCTACTACAACATTGACTACCGCACTTACAATCATCCGCTGCCACCCGGAACCCTTTACTTCCACGCCGAGTACCGGCAGGCCCAACCGAATCACGGCTGGACCAACACCTGGAAGTCCAATGGGGATGCCGCTGTCAACAACAAGGCGAATCTTGACGGCAAGGATAACTACGTCTGGATGGAGGCGAAAGGCCACGGCCAATACGTCGGCGTAACCATGTCGGTGCTGCAAAACCAGGACAACTGGTGGGGTGAGGGCGATGACATGTTCTTTATCGATGGCTCCCAAAAGCCCGACATTGTTGGCACCGGCTCCGAAGATTACTTCCTGGGCGCATGGGACTTTGGCGGCCACCCGTTCTCTTACCAACTCTATGGCGCGCCGCTGGTCGGCCGGGAGCTTGCCGGCGGCCGCTCCAGCGTCTATCGCTTCCATCTTGCCCAGCCCATTCCGTTTCAGAAGTCCTTCAAGGCGACCATCGAGCATGGCGCCGCCAATGCGCGCTCGGATAATTACTATTCCGTCGCCTACTGGTATCAGGGCGAGCCGCACGAGCCGCTGCCTCCGCTACCACCCGTGGAGCAGCGCCTGCCCTCGCTGCAACCCGTAGGCGGTCCCGGCAACGCAACCAGCCTCTCCGCCCCAACCGCGGAGTAAGTGCATCGGACTCGGAAGGATCTGTGTCGCTTACTCTTGCGCCGAAACCAAGCTCAGCCGTAATCGGGAACCGAGCAAGGACACTGAAGGCCGGCAGAAGAGTGCCGGCCTTTGGTGTCTCTGGGTTGCTTCCCGCGTCCTTACGTCCGAACTACAAGCTCGGAGGCTTCAGCGTAGTGCTCCCCACCAACCTTACTGTGACAATCTCGTGCGGGTGAACGGTGAACTGAAAGCCATGTGAGCCGGCCTGTGAGCCTGTAAGGGGCAGTGCCTTCTGGTCTCGCTCCACCGCGTTGGTTTGCCATACCTTTTCAAGATTGAGCCGCGGAGTCGCTACGGAAACCGTTCGGGTTGCGCCGCCCAGGTCGAGAAAGCGCAGGATCGTCCCGGTGCCGTTCTCTGCGGGCTTCCAGGTTTCCAGCAGCAAATCCGGATCATCCACCTTCAGGAAACTATCTTCAGGATGATTCAGCGGCCGCGGTTGCCGGAGTGCCTTGTCCTGTGTCGTCACCGTGTCCACTTCGAGCGGCGTGGCTTCTTCCCATCCCATGCGGCTCAAAGCGGCGGGGTCGGTGGTGGGCGCGCTGGTAATCACATATCGGAATTGGAAATGACCGCCCTGCCCCGCGGCATAGTTCGTATCCCAGTAATTATTCATGATGTAGGAAAAGATGGTGCCTGGCCGCGCTCCAAACTGCGTGGGCCAATGACCACGGAAGATATCGCCGAAGGTAACGAGCGAGGCGTCCAGAGGCATGACTGTTGCGGAAGCGCCATCCTGTTGCACTGCGGCCCAGTGCTGTGCGGAGAACCACTCGTGCCCGGCACCGGGATACATATCCTTTGCCGGGTCTACTACTCCGGTCTGTATCTCATACTGGAACTCGGGATCGCTCATCGCGAACGGAAACGCGAAGTACGCGGCCTCCTTGCTGTAGACCTTCTTCTTGTCGAGGTTTGCGACGATTTCGATTTTCTTCTCGCGGTCGGAGAGCCTTACTTCCGTGCGGATGACCGGTGTATTCAGGTCTTCGCTCTTGAGGCGAGCCACCCAGCCATTCGGTGTGTGTGTAACGGAAACCAGGCTCCCGCCGCTGGCTGCATGAACATCCAGCGCCGGCTTGGGATACACCGTGCTGTATTGCAGCACCGAGTTCGGCGACTTGTCCGCTCCAGTGACATACAGATATTGTCCAAAGCGATAAGTCGATTGTTGGTTCACCAACTCACGCTGCAACTGCTTGTCGTAAATACTGCGAATGGCCCCGGTACTGGGATCGAGCGTGACGCGGTAGTAGGGGCTCTCCATCGTGACAGAGCTTGTGACTTGCGAAGCGGCACCTTGTTGCGCCGCATGGCGAGTGGTGTAGACCTTGTATCCCACCGCCCGGACGTCTTGCGCGACAAACCTGACGCGATCAAAGTCGTGATGCATTGCGAGCGTTTCCACCGGAACCACCTGCCCGGTCGAAGCGTCGACAATCTCCTCACCATTGTCCAGGTCCACCTCCACCGGGCCGCTGCGCGTCCAGTTCAACGTGTTGAAGACAACCAGGCTGCCGGGATACGCGGAAATGGAGTTGACCACGCTGGCCATGCTGTTGCGCGCAATAAAGTCCACCTCGGCCTTCGCGTTTACAGCGTACTGATCTTTGATGGCCAACTGTTTCACGGCTTCCATGCTGGCCGGCTGCGAAGTGCTGTTCCAGGAGTCCCAGGTATGCTCGTCCATCAGCACCATGTTGGTCCACATCCGGTCGAGCGCCGGCTTGTTGGCTGCGATCAGCGGATCCACCAGAGAACTCAGCGTGGCAAGCTTTTCCGCGGAAGGAGCGCGAGCTTCGTTGCGCCGCTCCATCGCGGCATAGTATGCGTCGGAAGCCATGCCGTCTTCCCAGTAAGGACCGCCGTCGCCGCGAATGGTGGGAATATCGCCGCCAAACTGCGCGGCGATGCTCTCCAGCGCATGATGGAATCCGGAGTATTCAATGCGCGGATAGGAATATTCGCTGTTCCACTTTGCGGCCAGTGTGGATTGCGCCGGAAACAGATCTGTATTCTCAACCTGCGAGCCGTAAAGAATGGCGGCATCCGCATGGTAGCCGGGCCGCTCATACTGTTGAAGGAACAACGGCAGCGTGTCCTCGCCCGCGGCAAGTTCCGGCGGCAAACCAAACAACATCTGCATTTGCTGGTAAATGCGCGAATACCATAGCAATACCTTTTGCCCATCGGGGCCCTGCCACCATACGGGAGAATCCTCATTCAGCCGGCCTTGCAGCAGCACCGGCGCGCGGTAGTTGTTGCTTCCTCCCAGCAGGTCATGAATGCCCGCCGATGCCAGGATCGAGGCATAAGACCAGGACCACGAGGGCACGTCTGTGATGGTGGCATAGTTGAAGGGCGTGCCCTGCTCGCGGCTGAAGTTGGCGCTGGGGTAGAGCGAGCGGAGCAGTGTTTCCGCCGTGGGAAAGCCGGTAAGCAGATTGGCATAATCCGCCGGTGCAAATAGCTTGTGGCTTTGCATGGCGGCAATGGCGCGCTGCTGCTGCGCGGGCGTGCGCGTTTCCATGAATTGTTGGAGCGGCCAGGAGCCGTCCAGGCTGAATCGAAAATCGGGATGGGCGGTCATCATGTCCATCGCTTCATCGATCACATGGCTGTGAATGGCGGCGATCTTCGCCTGGTAGTCCGAGTAGCCAACGTCTAGATGGATATGCGGCACAAGATACAGCGTCCATTTTTTCTGCGGAGTGAGCGCGGTCTCGTAGTGACGCCTCGTGCCACGCTCGCGCCAGCTAACCTCCGCCTTGATTCCGGCGGAAAACTCAGGGACTTCAAACTCCAGCTTGCTTTCGCCGAATGTGCCCTCTTCGCGTATCGGCTGGTGGTAGGTCTTGCCGCCGATAGCCAGTTCAACCATGGCGTTGGGCGCAACCCGCCCCGCGTGAAGGACGAAGACATCCACGCGCTCTTCAAGTTGGCCGTGAGCCTGCTTGTAGAAGATCGTCGGCACGATTTTCGCGGCGGAGCCGTTGACTCGGAGGGGCTCCGTTTCCCCGGTCAGGGCTGCCGCGTCGTAGGTCAACGTGCCGCCCGCTACCGCTTTCTCCTCCACCGGCTGAAGGGAAATTACATTGTCGCCGCTGTGCAGATACTTGCCCGGAAATCGAAACGTAACATCGGCGCGCGAATAGGTGGGATAAAAAGAGTCCCATTGGTCGCCATTGTGAAAGTCGAGTTTCGGATGCAGATAAAAGGTCCCCTGCTTTCCATTGATGCCCACCCGGATGGCGGGCACGGCGTTGCTCTCAATCAAAAACGCCAGATGCAGTTCATAACTGGGCGACGGTTTGTCCACACTGAAATGAATGGTGCTGGGAGAAACTTTCTGGGGGCCGGTCGTGGGGATCACCGCCATGTTCTGCGTCGCATTCCAGTCCTTCGCCGCGACACTCTTGCCCACAATGAAGTCCACGGAGGCATCGGGAGACCCATCATGGAACTCATTCGAGGAGCGATCAAAGGTGCCGATCTGGAAAATTATGTTTTTGGCGTCAGGCTGAGCAGGGGCAGCATAAACAGAGGTGCAGGTCGCGACCACCAGGAGCGCGGCAAACAGGGCAGTGCTCGATTTCGCAGGCATGAATCAGTTCTCCGGTAAACTGCAAACCATTGTCGGAGAAAGGCCGCATGCAGGGCAAATCGCTGCGCAGGTTCAAGGCCGCCTCCACGCTTCGGAAACCGCGCAGCGCGATTCACTCCTGGACAAGGGTTAATTTTCGTTGCCTGTGGTCGACAGAGGCCGGATTCACTGGCAGGTTTTTGTAAAGCACAGGTTCTGGCTGAAAAACGGAAGAACGTGGTTCTGGAACCGATCCGCCACTGCGCTGGTGTGCGTCCCGTGGTAAATCTCAAAGCTGTTTGGTATTCCATAGCTATCCAGTATCGTGTGGACCTTGATGGTGTCGAACCGCAGCCCGTCCTCATCACCCACATCCAGTGCAATCGCCCGGTACTTTCGAAAATTGTCGATGTACTGGTCGATGAAGGCCAGCGGCGAATTGGCCTCCCATTTGTCCAGAACATCCTGCTGCACCACTCCGTCCTTTACAGGCATATCGAGATACAGCGGAGGATTTTTCGGATTGGGAGACCAGGCTGCTGCTGTGGCAAGCTGCGCCTTCCAGAAGAAAGGGAAGTTCGCAGCATCGGCGGGTGACTTCATCCCAGCCACTGCTTTCATGAAGGCTTTCTCCTGTGCGGAACTGGGATCGGGACGATGCACCGAGAGGCAGCACGGGCTCATCACATACAGCGCCCCGAACACGTTGGGATACTTCATCCCGATGCGCAGCGCGCCGTAGCCACCCATGGAGTGCCCGACCAATCCGCGGCTCTCGCGATCGGGAATCGTCCGGTAGTGCGCGTCGATATAGGAGACGAGGTCATGCGCAATGAACTCCTCGAAGTCGCCGGTGGTTTGCGACCGTGAGTACATGGACCCGCCGTACACCGTCTTCGAATCCGGCAGCACCACGATCATCTGCTTCGCGCCAAGCGCAAAAGCTCCCTCGATGGTCTGCGGCACGTGAATTTCATGGGTCCACTGTTCCGCGCCAATCGAATACCCGTGCAACGCATACACCACCGGATATTGCCGATGCTGGTCCATGGAATAACTCGGCGGCAGGAAGACGATCACGTCGCGATCCACCGCTTCGCCCTCCAGATTGCCGACGAGCGATGCTGCGTGAACCTTGATGTGCTCCACCGTCACTGATTTCGCCCCCGGCACCACGGTTGGCACCTCCGTATTCACCTGCGCGGCTGCCGGGCCTGCGCCAACCGATAGCGCGAATATCAAAGCCGTCATTCCTCCGAGAATTTTCAGCTTCCTCACTTTTCCTCCCGAATCGTGTTTTGCAGCTTATCGATGAGACTACCCGATCATCTGATCGACGTGGACAAGCAGGTTTGGCAGAACCCGTAGCGGGCAGGACCGGTAGAGCAGGTGAGAGTCCTAAGGATCTATGCCCACCTCTTCAGTTCCGGATAACGCGCGTAGATGCGTTGTTGATCTTCGGCAGGGAGTTGTCCGAGCCGGACGGGCTTGTCCTGGGGGCGCGTGCCCTTCTGGTTCAACACGTTCATCAGGCTCCATTCGCGTTGCAATCCCTGCGGCTCGTGCGCGGGCAGATCGTAAGCGTAAGAGCGGCGGCAGTTCCGGCTGCACAACTCAGGAATTTTCGTCTGGTCCAGAGATGACCCATTTGCCTTCCTTTCTATCTATATTCAGGAGCTGCAGCGACTTGTTTACACAAACTCCTCTTCATGCTGGAATCTTATGGAAGGATCGGGTTTTATGCCACGTTCAATACGCGCATGGGCGCTTTAGTGATAAGCAGTGCCCAGGCTTCTCTGAAAGAAGAGGTGACGTCTTTCAAACGCTTCTGCACTGGTATAGCATCCATGGGTACGAGGTCCACGATGACGACGAATGTAACCCCGCTGCCAGGTGAAATAACCAGAACACAAGCAGCAAGCGGTCTGGCAATCGTGCGGCTGACGATTGGCGCGATGTTTGTGTGGGTCTTCTTTGAAAATATGGGAAAGGGTCTCTACACTCCGGCAGGCTACGCCGGCCTCATCCACTACTACATCAAGCAGGGTCACTCGCCGGCTGCGTGGAAGGCGGTGATGGCCCTGGCGGCAAGTCACGCCGCGATGGCGGCCCCTATGCAGGCCACGGCCGAGATCACACTCGGTATCCTGCTCGTCATCGGCCTGTTCACGCGCCCGGCTGCTTTCGTGGCGTTCCTGTATCTTGCAAGCCTCTGGGTATCGGAGTGGGGGACCGCGTGGATTTGGGAACTCCTGGTTCCGGTGCTCGCGTCTCTCTCGCTCGCGGTGGGATGCGCAGGCCGAACCTGGGGCATTGACGCCTGGCTGGCGCGACGGCGGCCCTCGTCTCTTTGGTGGTGACGGGGGAATCCCGCGTGCGAGTGTCGGTCATCATTCCTACTTATAACGAAGCGCAGTCGATTGGCCGTGTGCTGGCCGATCTGCCTTCCAATCTCGTGACGGAGGTCATCGTTGTCGACAGCAATTCGACTGACGGAACGCAGGATCTCGCCCGAAGAAACGGCGCGCGCGTCATCGAGGAGCCTCGTCGAGGATATGGGCGCGCTTGTTTGACGGGGCTTGCGAATACGGAATCTCCTGACGTAGTTGTTTTCCTGGATGGCGACTACAGCGACCGCCCGTCCGAGCTGTCGATCCTATTAGCTCCGATCCTTGAAGGGCGCGCTGACATTACGCTCGGTTCCCGCCAGCGGCGTTCCGCTGGAGCGTTGCCCTGGCATCAGGTGTTTGGCAATCGTCTCGCCGCTGGCCTGATCAGGCTTCTGTATGGACTGAAAATCAGTGATCTCGGCCCATTTCGCGCTGGCCGCGCGGAGGTGCTCCGCACGCTCGCTCTCGAAGAGACCACCTATGGCTGGGCGGTGGAGATGATCCTCAAAGGCGTCCTTGCTGGATTCCGCGTGGTTGAAGTTCCGGTGAGTTGCTATCCGCGCATCGGAAAATCGAAGATCAGCGGCACTGTGAAGGGCTCGGCCGGCGCCGCCTGGTTCATTCTCAGCTTGATAGTGCGCTATTATTTGCGACAGCGACGATCTGGGACACCACGGCCAGCGTAGGTCCGCATTAAAATTTTATGAAATCTTCAAGCGAGTCGATGGCGCGTTCGTCAGCGAGTGACCGCGTGCTGGTAATCATGGCGAAAGCACCGAGGCCAGGCGCGGTGAAGACCCGCCTGACTCCCAGCCTTCCTCCCGAGGCCGTTACCGCGTTTTATCGCTGTCTTCTGGACGACACGCTGGCACTGGCGTGTTCATTGGACAATGTGGAAGTTGCCATCATGTGCCCGCGCTCGGACGTGAACGAGCTGGCGCAGTTGGCAGGCAATGACGTGAACGTAGTTGCGCAGACAGGTGAAGGTCTTGCCGCGGGCCTCACTTCGGTGTTTGCTCACTTCGCGGAAGGCCGTCAACGACGCACCATTGCCTTCAACAGCGACAGCCCGCACCTGCCGGGTTCTGTTCTCGAAGACGCGTTCGAAACACTGGCCGCGCATGACGTAGTCGTTGGGCCAACCAACGACGGAGGCTACTATCTGGTCGGGGCCAGGGCTTTTCATCCTACGCTTTTCGCGCTCGACGGAATGGGCACCAGCAGCGCGCTGGAGAGACTTCTGTCGCGCGCGCGGACTCTTTCCGTAGGGTTCGTAGCTCCCTTTTACGATATCGACGTAGTGGATGACCTCAGCCGGTTGGCGGAGGAGTTGCGTCAGGCTCCGGCGAGGGCGCCGCGCACGGCGGCGTGGCTTCAAGAGCGGGAGCTTGCGGCGGCACGATTACGGACGGGCACGGAAGAATTGTGAAGATCACTCCCGCGTGGAGAGTGTACCTGCTCGGCGTCACTTTGTGCGTGGCGCTCACGATCTGCGCGCGCCACTTCGGCGACAGAGGCGGGCCATACTTCATGGCCTCTATGACGCTTGCGGGCGTCGCGTATCTCCTGGCGATGCGTGAGCTTTTCGCTACGCCAAAATTTGCGCGGCGCGTGGTCGTCATCGGGCTCGTCCTGGCGGCCGTGTGGCACATTGAGTTTCTTCGCGTGCCGTCGAGCCCCCATGACGACATTCATCGATACGTTTGGGATGGCCGTCTGCAGAGGCTCGGCTACAATCCCTATCTGGTCATTCCCAACGATCCCGCTGTTCAGCGGCTGCATACCCCGGAAACGCGCACCTTGAACAACTCGAATCTACCCAGCCCATATCCACCAGGGGCCGAGCTGTTCTTCCGCGCCGTAACCGCCATTCACGAATCCACCTTTGCTCTGAGAGTGGCATTTGTACTTTGCGATCTTGCGATTGTGCTGGTGCTGCTCGATGTGTTGCGTTGGAACCGGCAGGAAGCCCATCTGGTTCTGGTGTACGCCTGGAATCCGTTGTTGGCCATTGAGGTGGCGGGAAGCGGTCACATTGACATTCTTGGCGCGCTCCTGCTGCTGGTGTCCGCCGCCGCACTATGGCGTCGATGGCGAACGGTCGCAGCCGTGGCGTTTGGGTTGGCGGTTGCGGTGAAATTCCTGCCGATCGTGCTCTTGCCTCTCTACTGGAAGCGGGTTCGCATTCGCGACGCCGCGCTGGCAATAGCCGTGGTCGTGCTGCTGTACGTGCCATTTCTTAACCATGGGCGCATTCCGATGGGTTCGCTTGGTACGTATGTGCAGAGTTTCCGCTTCAATGGTCCCGTGTTTGCGACGCTCAACCGAGTTGCGCCTCCGCAGTTGCTGGCCGGGCTCGCGGTGCTGGCCGGATTCGTGACTGCTGCCTGGCTGAGAAGCACGGCGTCCGAGCGGTCTCCGGACGCATTTGCCTGGCCCATGGCGGCGTCTCTTTTGTGCGCCCCTGCCGTATTTCCCTGGTACCTGGTCTGGCTGCTGCCATTTTTGAGGTCGACCTCGACATTGCTGATCCTCGTCTGGACTGTCAGCATCTTCCCCGTTTACATCATGTGGCACTTCCGCACGCTTGGGCGTCCGTGGGGGTCGCTTCCTGATTGGGCCATGCTGGTGGAATACGGATGCGTGGCAGTGGCCGGGGCCATTCTCGCTTTGCGCCGGATCATGCGACCGCGCTCCAGTGCCGAGCAGGCTGGATAAGGTGACGGCAAATGCGTTATATGTGATTTTTGTATCCTTATGTATCCCCGAAACCTTCGTGCGCCATCCAATACGACAATGATTTCATTCACTGAGAGGAATCTCATGGCAAAGTTGCGCGGTTCAACGACGATTCGTTTCCTGGTCCTCGGAATGCTGGCCTTTGCTGCTAACTCCTGGGCGCAGACGCCTTCTCCCATCGCTCAAAAGATCGCCAGAACCTATGGCGTTGATTCGTGGAATCAAATTCAGGCGATCCGCTACACCTGGAACGCACAATTTCCTGGAGTGAACGTCTCCCATTCGTGGGTATGGGAGCCTGGAACCGGGCAAGTCTCTTACGAAGGAAAAGGTAAGGACGGCAAGCTGGTAAAAGTCACGTACGACAGTACTAAGCTCAGTAGCCAGCCTGCCAATGTGAAGGACGAAATCGAGCCGAGTTTCATCAACGACCAGTATTGGCTTCTGTTTCCCTTCCATGCTTGCTGGGACACCAGCGCCACCGTGACGGATCAAGGTATGCATAAACTGCCGCTGGGCAAAGGCTCGGCCGAGCTGGTTAGAGTGAAGTATCCCGCGGCGGCGGGCGGTTACACACCCGGAGACACCTGGGACCTCTACGTCGGCAAAGGGAACCGCGTTCAGCAATTTGTCTACCGCCGCGGCGGGTCGGCCAAGCCGAGCGTTGTCATTGCGACGTGGGCGGGCTACAAGAAGGCCGGTCCTATCCTTATCTCGACCGAGCACCGCGGCACTGCCGATGGCAAGCCCCTACACCTCTTCTTTACGAATGTGGCAGTCAAGCTGAAGGGCTCCGATACCTGGATAGAAGCGAAGTAAGGGAAGGCGGGCTGACGCGAACAGTTGACGCTGGTTCGCCACGGATTAGCCGTGCGTCGGGTGCTTGCCGGAACGGGCTCGCGCGGTCCGTGGCTTCCACGGAGTCTTTCGGGAACTGTAAAATGCACCCAATCGGATGAAGGCTAACATCAATCTGGATATCGGGCAAAAAACCTTCGGGTCTGGCCTCTTGCCGGAGTTGATCGCTGTTCTGCGCCGCAGCCAACCGGGCGATCTGGTCGCGGTGGCCGGTGACGAAGAGAGCATCGGGCCGGAGTTGGAAACGTGGTGCCGCTTTACGGGCAATCCACTGCTGGAGGCTACGGTTGAAAAAGGCCGTGCGCGGTGGGTCTTCCGGTGCGGCGCGCTTCCGGCATCCCCGGCGGAGGACCGGGCAGTGGGTTCCCGGCTGTGGCTCTACGCGAATTTTGACTGTAACCTGCATTGCGACTACTGCTGCGTGCGTTCCTCGCCCGCCGCGCCGCGACGGGAACTGGGGCTGGCGCGTGTGCAGCGGATCGCTGGCGAAGCAACGGGGCTTGGCGTCAAGGAAATCTTCGTGACCGGTGGCGAGCCGTTCCTGCTGGAAAACATCGGCGAGATTCTGGCTGCTTGCGCGGAATCCGCCCCGACCACGGTGCTGACCAACGGAATGCTGTTTGCCGGACGACGCGCGGAAAGCCTGCAGGCGTTGCCCCGCGATCGGGTTGCTCTGCAAATCAGCCTGGACAGCGCCACGCCAGAGCTGCACGATCTTCATCGCGGGCCCGGTTCATGGGCGCGCGCACGCGAAGGCATCAGGCGCGCGCGTTCGCTGGGCTTTCGTGTACGGCTGGCGGCCACTGTCTCGACCGATGCCGAGGCCGAGGAGTTCCGTCAATTCCTCGACGAGGAAAAGATTGCGGCTGAAGACCGAATCATTCGCCGGGTCGTGCTGCGCGGGGCCGCCGGCGAAGGTGACGCCGTGACTCGGGCCGATCTGGTTCCGGAGGTCACCATTACCGCCGAGGGTGTGTACTGGCATCCGGTCGGAGCCGCGGATGACGACCTGCTGGTTACGCGCGACATTTTTCCTCTCTCCGAGGCATTCGCGGCCGTCCGCCGCGCCTTCGACCATGAAGCTGAACACGCGAACAAGCTGGCAAGAATCTTTAACTGTGCATGAACCTCGTCCATGCTGCCGCCACACCCGATTGGTGGAAGCCAGGTCGCCTCAGTCTCTCAGGCCGGCTTGGCAGATTCTTGCTTGAAGAATCCCTGTTGGCCCGCGGCTTGACGCAGAGCAGCATACCCATCGAGGTGAGGCGTCAGCCAACGCTTCAGCCCTTCGGTGTCGAGGACTGCGCGATGAGTTGGGTTTTCGTAGCTCATGGCCGAGAGAGCCTCGGTAAACCGGCGCTCCTGTTCGGGGTCGAAGTCGGCCCGGGCCGTGAACATGCAGTGGTTGTAGGCCGGAGAGGACCATATCTCGCGAAGGCTGCCTTCGGGCACCAGCCGCTCGCTGCTCACAGTGTTCCAGAAAGGGCTGCCGATAGCGCCGGCGTCGGCCCGTCCGTCGAGCACGGCGCGCACCACTTCCACTTCGCTGGTCCCGGTATCGCCATGTTTGCCCAGGTCGCTGTTGAAGCGCAGCGTCCGGTAGTCCCTTCCCTCGATCATGCCTTGCTGCTCCAAAAAATGAACGGGAAGAATCGCTGCGTGTCCGCTGTCCCGGCTGCCAAGCGCGAGCGTCCGATTTTTCAAATCCGCGATCCCGGCAATGGGCCCTCCGGTGGCTGCGACGATTTTGGTCATCCAGCCGAGATCGGTGTCGCGCATCGCGATCGCACGGCAGGCGTGGCCGCTCCACTCATCGGACTGCAGGTAGGCAAGGTTCGTGTTCCAGGCAATATCGATACGCGGCGCGGCCTCGCCCGGCCGGGCAAGGAGCGCCATGACCTGCGCCTCGTAGCTCTGAAAGAGCACAACCTCAACGGGAAGATGCGCTTCCTCGTGAAAATAGCGCCGCATCCCCTCCCAGATCGTAACCACTTTCGGATGGTATGCAACAGCTCCCAGCCAGATTGTTCTGCTCATAAGGCCTCCACGGTTCCCGGCTCTCCACAGTTTCGGTCAGCGGCATTCCACAAAAAAAACACACGCCCCGTTTTTGCAGTCGCCCGGTCTTAGAAGAGCGGCATACCCAACAGCGACTTCCCGATAAACTCGCGCAGAACGTCGCCGGTTGGCGCCATCACCGCGCCGGCGTGCGCGTCACGGAACAGCCGTTCGATGCTCAAATGCTTTGAAAACGCAGCGCCGCCGCAAGCGTGCATGGCTGCCGAAGTAACGCTGATCGCGACGTCGCCTGCGGCGGCCTTGGTCTCCATTACGCGCAGCATGGTCGTCTCGCGCGGCTTCTCAAGATGATCGACCAGGTCGTCGATGCGCGCTGACAGTCCGTCGGTATCAATCTGCATCGTCGCGAGCTGCGCGCGCAGGGTAGGCAGGCTCTCGCCGAGGCTTTGACCGAGATGCTCGAATTTCGCGTTCTTGAGGTGCGACGTAGTTCCGGCGACTGCCGCGCGGCACAATCCCAGGCCCACCGCCGCCGTCCCCAGGCAAAACAGGGGGAGCACCACGTTGAGCATGGCCGGAAAGCCCGCGCCGTCCTCGGTAAGCTGAAAATCAGGTAAGACATGGCAGTCGTCCAGCGCAATCGGCGAAGAGGCGTTGGCCCGAAGCCCCAGACCGTCCCAGGGCCCCGCAACGGAAAGGCCGGGCGTGTCCGCTTTGAGGAGATAGAGCGTCGAATCGATAGGTCCCGTCCCTTCCGGGGCGAGCGCGGAGACGACATAGCTCTGCGCATGGCCCGCGCTGGTCACCCACGATTTCCTGGCGCTTAAGCGCACGCCGTCGCCATTCCGTTGTGCGCGGGAGATAGGCGCCCAGAAATGACTGCGCGAGCCGGCTTCACTGAAAGCGAGGGTGGACAAATGGCGGCCGGCGCCGATCTCCCGCAGGATGGGCGCGAGTGCCTGGGCCGCGCTCGGACGCGCCGCCGAGATCGTCGCCGCGCCGAGGATATGCATCAGGTAAATCATGGCGACAGAAGCGTCCGCCTCGGCGAGCGTCGCGTTTACGGCGGCAAACGTGCGGGGACCTAAACCGGAGCCGCCAACATCCGCAGGTATCAGCAGCCCAAGCAGGCCAGACTCTCCAAGCGACTCGACAGCCTCGGTAGAGAATCGTCCTGCCTTGTCGTTCTGCGCCGCTGACGACGCCAGTACACGGCTGGCGATCTCGCGGGCCTTCAAAACCGCTGCGTCATGAGTCATGGTTGCACCTTTCACCCACAAATCTACCGGATCGACCCAGGATTGTCGCCTCGCGCGTGCGGAGGGGGTTCGTAGGAATTCGGTACGGAAAAGCTTGCGGAACAGGACGGCGCTATATATTGGTACTGATGAGTGACGATCTACTGACAAAAGACCTGGCTGTCCCTACGAAAAAGAATTTTCCTTCCTCGTCGGGGCAAATGTTTCAGAACTATTTCGCCGCTAAACGCGACGAGCGCTACCAGAAGCGCGACCTGATCGATGCGCGGGCGCGAAGAATGTTCGAGAATACGAAGCTGGCTTGCTCGATGGATGCGTATCCCTTTCAGCCTCCCCTGAGCGGGCGAACAGGGCCGATCGTGGAGATGGACGGGCATCGAATGCTGATGCTTTCGTCCTACGACTATCTGGGATTGATAGGCGACCCGCGGGTGGACGAAGCGGCGATTGCCGCGATACGAAAGTATGGAACCGCAACCGGCGGCGCGCGTCTGCTGGCCGGAACGATGGACCTGCACCGGGAAGTGGAGCAGGCGCTGGCGGAGTTCAAAGGCACGGAGGCGGCCGTCACCTTTACGTCGGGCTATTCGGCGAATCTGGCGGTCATCAGCGGGCTTTTCGGGCCGGCGGATCGCGTCATCATGGATGTGTATTCGCACCGGAGCCTGTTGGACGCCTGCCGGCTGGCCGGAGTGCAGGTGCAGAGGTTTGAGCACAATGATCCGGTCTCGCTGCGGCATGAGCTGGAGCACGGACCCGAGGCAAATCGTACGCTGATTATTTCCGACGGCGTATTTTCAATGGACGGTGATATCGGGTGCCTTCCGGAATTGATCGCGCTCAAGAAGGAATTCGATTGCTTCCTGCTGATGGACGACTCCCACGCGAGCGGCGCTTTGGGCGCGACCGGGCGCGGAACCGACGAGCATTTTGGAGTGCCAACCGAAGAAGTCGACATATGGACCGGGTCGCTGGCGAAGTCCATCCCATCGAACGGCGGATTTGTGGCGGTCTCGCAACGGGTGGCGATTTTTCTACAGCACGGAGCGTCTCCATTCGTCTTTTCAGCGGCGGTGAACGCAGCGGCGGCGGCAGCGATTCTGGAGGGCCTGAAGATCCTGAAGCAGGAGCCGGAGCGAGTGACCACCCTGGCGGCGAATGGAGTGCTTTTGCGCGAGGGGCTGCGGAGCCTGGGATATGACGTGGGACTTTCTGAGACGCAAGTGATCCCGGTCATTCTGCAGGATGATGCCAAAACGGCGCTGCTTGCGCGGCGGCTCCGCGATTATGGAGTGCTGGTTTCTCCCGTTCTGTTTCCTGCCGTAGCGCAGGGATCCGCACGGCTGCGGCTGTGCGTAACGGCTGCTCATACCAGAGAACACCTCGAGTTCGTGCTGGATGCGTTCGACAAAATACGGAGCGAGTAGCGCATGCCTGCCCTGGTAACTGGCGCCAGCGGATTTCTGGGCGGGCGGCTGGCGCAGGTTCTCGCCGGCCACGGCGAGCAGGTGACGGTGCTGGCCCGGATATCTTCGGATTTGCGGCACCTTTCGGGTGTTGCCGGGCTGCGCGTGGTGCGCGGAGGCCTGACCGACACCCTTGCGGTGCGGGAAGCCGTGCGCGACGCGACCCATATCTTCCACTGTGCTGCGGCTTCGACGGACTGGGCACGGGTGGAAGTCTATCTGGAAAGCAATGTGAGAGGGACGGAGACGCTGCTGCTGGCGGCTCGGGAGGCGCCTGGGCTAGAGCGGTTCTTGCATGTAAGTACGACGGATGTTTATGGATACCCGGTGACTCCCTGCGCAGAGACGGGCGAGTTGCGGGATGTTGGCCTACCGTATAACCGGACGAAAATTCTGGCAGAGAAGGCGGTGTGGCGCGCAGCGCGGGAGGACGGGCTGCCGGTAACGGTGCTTCGGCCCGCGACGATTTACGGTCCGCGAGGGAAAGCGTTTGTGGCGGATATCGCGGAGCTGCTGCGCAAGAGGCAGATGGCCTCGATCGGCGGGGGACGAGCACGGGGAGGGTTTCTCTACGTCGATAACGCCGTCGATGCGATGATCGCCGCGGCGCATAGCCCGGCGACCGTCGGTGAGGCCTACAACCTGGCCGATGGAACCGGTGTGAGCTGGAAGCAATACGTCGCCGCGCTTGCGGATGGGCTGGGCCTCAGCCGCCCCTGGATCGATCTTCCGTATGGGACGGCGATGGCGGTTGCGGCGGCCATGGAGGCTCCGTACCGCTGCGTCCATGCATTGCCGGGACGGCCACTGCTTACGCGGCACGCGGTGTATCTGCTGGGGCGCGATCAGGAATATCCGAGCGATAAGGCGCGCGCAAAGTTTGGGTTTGCGTCGCGCGTGTCGTTCGCGGAGGGAATTGCCGAATCAGCCGCATGGGTGAAGGCCAATCGTTCGGCTTAGGGAAGCGCCTTGAAGGCGAGTACCGCGTTCAGACCGCCAAATGCAAAGGAGTTCGACAGGCAGGCCTCAACCTGCACCTTCCGGGACTGATTGGGAATGACATCGAGATCGCAGGCCGGGTCTGGGGTGAGGAAGTTGGCGGTGGGCGGCAGGATGCCGCAGTGAAGACTGAGAATGCTGGCGACGGCTTCGAGCGCGCCCGCCGCGCCGAGCGCGTGACCGTGCATGGATTTGGTCGAGCTGACGGCGAGTTTCTCGGCATGCTGGCCGAAGGCGCACCGAATAGCCGCGGTTTCGACGCAATCGTTGGCCTGGGTGGCGGTTCCGTGCGCGTTAATGTAGCCGATCTGCTCAGGAGCCAGTCCGGAATCGCGCATCGCGCCGCGCATCGCGCGGACGGCCCCAGTGGAGACGGGTTGGGTGATGTGGCCGGCGTCGGCGGACATGCCGAAGCCGACGATTTCAGCCAGAGGGCGGGCTCCGCGGGCGAGCGCGAAGTCGAGGGTCTCCAGCACCAGCATGGCAGCGCCTTCCCCCAACACCATGCCGGTGCGCTCGGCCGAGAATGGGCGACAGGTGTCTTTGCTGATGACGCGCATGGCCTCCCATGCCTTGAGGCCGCCGAGAAAAAAGGGAGCCTCACTGCCGCCGGCGATCGCGACGGGAGCCGCTCCGGAACGGACCATCCAGAAGGCCTGCCCGATCGCGTGGTTCGAAGAAGCGCAGGCGGTCGAGACGGTATAGGCGGGACCTTCGAGGCCGAACTGCATGCAGATGTGGCTGGCTCCGGCGTTGGCCATGCTCAGCGGGATGGTCAGCGGATGAACGCGATTCTTGTCGTTGTGGAATAGCTCCCAGTAACCGGTCTCTTCAATGGCGCGGCCACCGAGGCAGGAGCCGGTGATGACTGCGGCAGTTTCGCGCAGGTCCGGGGTCCACTCAATTCCCGCGCTTGCAATGGCTTCGCGCGCGGCGAGGACAGCAAACTGGGCGAAGCGCTCCATGAAGCCGATGTCTCTTGCGTCAAAATGCTCTTCGGGAACGTAATCGCGACACTCGGCCCCATTCTTGAACCGTAGCGACGCGACATAGTCGCCCTTCATTTCGCGGATGGCGGAATCGCCCGCGACCAGACCGCGCCAGAATGCATCTGTGCCCCTGCCGAAGGCGCTTACGACGCCGGTCCCGGTGATGACGACGCGGTGCACGTTACTCGGCTGGCGAAGGAGGGGCCTTCGCTTCGACCAGTTGGGTGACACCTTCAACCATCTCGTGGATGTTCTTTACCTGTTTGGCTTGCTCGTCATCAATTTCGATGTCGAACTCGCTCTCAAGGTCAAAGAGTATGTTGAGGCGATCGAGCGAATCAATCCCCAGCGACTCGAAGCTGCTGTCAGGTTGCACATTTTCGAGCGGAATGCGTTTCGAGGCCGCGATAACTTTCAAAACTCGATCTTGGATACTTAATTCAGTCAATGTTGGACGGAGCCCTCAAGCACGATTTGTGTGGAACAGATGGATCGGTGTGCCCACTATTAAATCCTAATCTACTTCCAGAATGCAATGGGATAAATGAGGTGACGTTGCCACCGAGTCCCACTCAAGACCGGCGGAAAGCAGCATCCGGCCAGGGGCTCCTCCTCTAACGCGGCGCGAACGCAACATACGCCGCGCCTGAGGACCTTCGCTATCCCGCGCTCCGCTGCAGGCGATCACTTATCGAACAACCAACCATCGTCTCTCCAGCACCCCACGCAACATCCCGACCGCGACCCCGACGCCCACGATCCGGGCAGCGGCAGCAGAACCCATTTCAAGACCCGCAGCAATACCGCGGCTAGGGAGTCACCTCAACCGGCATAACTTCAACCCCGCTCTGCTGAAACTCAAACTGCAGAACCCACACGCTCCCTACAGCCTTGCCCGCCACCTGCGCCGGAGTGAACCGCCACCCCTGGGCCGCCTGCAGAGCCAGCCGGGAGAAGTACTTGCTCGGCCCCGCCGAATCAAACGTCGCGCTGGAAACACCGCCGTCCGCGCCCACCACCACCCTTACCCTTACCCGCACCGTGCCGCGAATCGTCGCACTCGCACTCGCCGGAACCTTGGGCAACATCCGCTGCGCAACGGCGCCCTTAACCACGGACCCGCGTGCGGACCCCGTGCCGGTCACGCCCGCAGCCCGCTCCGGAATCAAAGGCCGCGCCGTCGGCACCGTCGACCGCCTCGCCGCAGGAGCAGGCTTCGCCGGAGCAGTCTGCGTCATCGGCTGTCTGACCACCGGAGCCGGCTCGTTCTGCGTCTGCCCCACCGGAGGCGTCACTCCCTTCGGGCGCGAGCGCCAGTGCATCAGCATAAGCGCCGCAAGCAGAACCAGCACCCCAGCAATCAGTGTCGGCACGCGCAGCTTCGCCGACCCTGCCTTCTCCGGCACAACTTTTGCAGGCATCGCCTGCTGCGCCTTCGCCACCTCGCTCGCGCCGCTTTGCGCGGGCACAACCGGCGCAGGCCGCGCCTCCTCAAGGCGCGACTTGTTCACATCGGTCAGCGTGCACCGCTGTGCCGGGTTCACCCGCAGGCACTGCTGCGCAATCCACGCAAATGGAGCAGGCACCGTCTTCGGAACTACCGGGTCTGTCTGCGTCGACCGCTCCCACGCCGGCGGTTGTTGCGTCAGCGCCTCTACCAGCGTCACTCCCAGCGACCACACGTCCGCTGCTGATGTAATGCCCGCCGTCCCGACCTCCGGTGCGTCGTAAATGCTCGGTGCCGCACCAGTTTGCCCGCGCTCGCCCGCAACCTCCAGGCCGTCTGTCGATAGCTTTAGTTGGTTCGCAACCACCAGGATATTCGCGGGCTTCAGGCGCCCGTGCACAAAACCCTTCAAGTGCAGATAAAACAGCGCGTCGAGCACCGGGACCATCATCTCCCGCACCTCGTCCCGCGTCAGCACCCGCTCCGGAATGATCTCCGACAGCACCTCCTCGGCATACTCTGTTACCGAGTACAGCATCTGTTTGCCGTCGATCTGGCAGCGGCCCGTGGCAAACAGAGGCATCAGTCGCGGATGCGAAAGCTGCGCGACCGCCGTCCAGAGCGTCACTCGCGCCGCCGCGCTCGCCGTATCCCCTGCAACCAGTTTGATGGCCGCCCGCTGCGATCCCGGCCCGTCCCGTTCCGTGAGGAACACATCGCTCCGGTCCGTGCCACCCAGCCACTTTAGAAGACGAAATCTTCCGCCGATGACGCGTCCCGCCCAGTCGCTGCGAGTTGCCGCTGTGCTCATGACCTCAACCATACTATTCCGGGCGCGGCCACAACCAGCGCGGTACCTGGCGCGGAACGGCCTCCGCCCTCGCCGCGGATCAGCCGAGCATCATCCAGGCTGCTGTGCAGCAGAGTTCGCCAGTGAGAACGCGGCTCGCCGCGCTCTCACGGCAACCTAAACGGTCGAAGACTAACTCGGACCTTGGTACAGAAATACCGGGCCCTTCAACGTTGCGCAACGCTAACAAGTGCACGGGTACAAATTAACGGGCAGACCAGTCCCCTCTCCCCGACCATTTGTTAAGACTCAGCGGCTGAGAACAGATGGAACCTTATTGCGCAATCCGACGCCGTTCCTGATGGCCGGGTCCCTTCCTGATTTGCGAATCGCGGCGGGGCACTCCGGCTGATTTGCGTACAGTAAGTTTTGTCTGGATGGTGTAATGCGACGGCTTGGCGCCGGGGCGCTCCTCCAGACGATCGTGAAGCGCCATAACGGCGCATCGCCCCAGTTCACGCGACGACATCCGCACAGAAGTGAGAGACGGAAGGGTAAACTGCGCCATGCTCACGTCGTCAAACCCAATGACGGAAAAGTCTTCAGGCACTCGGTGACCGCTCTCATAGAGCGCGTGGAGCACCCCGATGGCCGTCATATCGTTCGAGGTCATAATCGCTGTTGGCAGATCCCGGCCGGCCAGGATGTGCTTCATTGCGGCAATCCCGCCTTCGGGAGTATGGTTCCCTTCCGGCATCCACGCGCCCCGCGAGGCGAGTCCAAGCTGCGCCAGCGCCTGCTGAAACGCCTCCTTGCGGGCCCGCGAAGAGGGCGAACGAAGAGGGCCGCTGATAAATCCGATTTTGCGGTGGCCGAGGACCGCCAGATACTCAACTCCCTCGCGTATGCCGTTGAAATAATCCACCTGTATGCTGCTGAGCCTCGATCCCGGAGGAGAAACACCTACGAACACAAGCGGGACATTCCGCTCCGCCAGCCGTTCCAGCAGCTGCTCCTCGATACTGAAAGTCATGATCGCGATCCCGTCCACCTTGCGCTCCAGAATTCTCTGAATGCAGTGCTCCATCCGCTGCGGATCATAGTTGGTCGAGCCGATAAGAACCTCGTAGCCCCTTTCGACAGCGATGTCCTGAAATCCCTGAACAAGCTCCGGATAGAACGGGTTGGTGATCTCGGACACGATCAGGCCCAACAGGTGGCTTCTCCCCGAAACAAGCGCGCGCGCCTGCGTACTAGGCGAAAAGCCGAGTTTGTCAACGGCCTTCCACACCTTCTGCGCCAGCTTAGGGTCAACCGTCGGCACATTGTTGATCGTCCGGGAAACCGTCGCGATAGAAACTCCAGCGAGGTTGGCGACAGCATAGATGTCCGGCCTGCCCTGCTTTCTGCTTCGTTTTACCTTGTTCATAGACGGCTTCATTTCAAGTGGCTGGATTAGAGTAAATAGTTTATGAGGGGAAAAGCCAAATAAATAAATCCGAAATCTGGTTTTTCCGCGCCTTCGAGAAAGGGTTTACTCTATGCGATGGATCAACCTTTTGGCTACCAGCTGAAATCCGCCGGCCGTTCGCCGGCGGAAAGTCCCGCCTTCCCAGGGAGGCTTCAACGAACATACTTTGCCGGAAGCCGGCGGAGTTCTACTCTCCCCGAATGGAGAGACCGGATGCGGAGGAGCGGCAATTATGGCCATGAGAGGTTGCACCGGTTTTGCGTTAGTGATTGGCGTTGTGGGAGCTTGCTGTTGCTTTGGCGGCAGCCGGGCCCGCGCCCAGGATTTCTATCTGCATAACGGCGACCGCGTCACCTTCTACGGTGACAGCATTACGGCGCAGCGTTATTACACGCGCGACATTCAGGACTTTGTGGAGACACGCTACCCAACTCTGCAGGTGAGCTTTCACAACGCGGGAGTACCCGGCGACAAGGTGAGCGGCGGCTATGCCGGCGATGCGGCCACTCGCGTCACTCGCGATGTAAAACCATGGCGTCCGACGGTGATCACCGTAATGCTGGGCATGAATGACGGCGACTATGTTCCGCCGGATCCGAAGATTTTTGCCCAGTACCAGTCCGGGTATGCGCGCCTGCTTGCGCTGCTTCGCGCCGCGGCTCCCGATGCGCGCATCGCCCTGATCGAGAACACCCCTTATGACGAAATTACGCATGGCACCGAATTTGCGGGCTTCATGGCCACCACCGAGCAGAATGCCGCGGCAACGCCGGCGCTTGGCCGGCGCGAAGCCCTTCCCGTCATCGACGATTTCACGCCGATGAAGAGCCTGCTGGAGCGCGCCGTCGCCGTCAATCCTTCGATGGCCTCGCTTCTGGTCATCGGCAGGATTCACCCTTCCGAACCGCTGCACTGGATTATGGCCGAGGCGGTGATCAAGGCGTGGCATCTGGACCCCGTGGTGAGCGAGGTGGCGCTTTCCGCATCGCGCCATTCCGTGGTGGAAAGCCGGCGCACCAGCGTCACCGGTCTGACTTCCACCGGCGACGACCTGGCATGGGACCAGCAGGACCAGGCGTTGCCGGCCCCCTTCGATCTTGACGATCCGCTGATGAAGTTTGTGCTGGCGATCAGCGATCTGGCTTCCATCGATCGGGAGATGCTCAAAATCGACGATCTGGCGTCGGGTGAGTACAGCCTGACCATCGACAAGGCGAAGGTCGGCGAGTTTTCCGCGCAGCAACTGGCTCAAGGAATCAATCTGGCGCTAAAGAAGACGCCGATGTGGCACCAGGCGAGGGAATATGACGCCCAGATCGCGCAGCGCTCGACAATGGAAGACGCCGACCTGCTTCTCACTGCCAGCACCAGTCTGAGCGACAGGCAGGAAGGCAGCAGGATTCTGCGCCAGTCCGAAGCCGTGTTCGAGCAGAACGCCGACGGTAATTTGCGAATTCCGGTGCGTCATTACACGCTCACGCCGCTTCGCTAGCCCAATTTGGCGGGGAACCGACTCCCTCCGCGCGCCGCAAGATTCATAGCAGGCCCCAAAGGGCGGGAAGCCGCCGTTCTTGCGACAATTTCGCTGCTGCGAGCGTCTTTCGAGAAAGCACTTACTCGTAATCGCCACAAAGCTCGCGGGCTGCACCGGCTTCCACCCTCTAGGGCCTTTGCCCTTTGGATACGGCTCCATGCGGAGGAATCAAAATGATTCTTGACAATTGACCGCTTGCGGAGCTAATTTTATCGCTGCTTGAGAATCCGTTTACTCGCCCTTGCTGAAATTGTGTCAATCTGTATGGTGCTCCCGCATACGCAAGAAAAGCGGCCTGATCGCAGGGTTTTACGGATTACTCAAGCCGAGGAGAAGATTTCTATTATGAGAAAAGCCTTTCTGAAGTATTTTGGCCTGTGTGCAGCGATCTGTGTACTGATAGTTCTTACCTGCGAGGCAAGGGGGCAGGCAACCACGGGTTCCATTACCGGACAAGTCACTGACAGCAGCGGCGCGGTGATTCCCAACGCCGCTGTAACTGCGACAGAAGTCGACAAAGGCGTCAACTTCCGGGCGCGGACGAACGGCGTGGGCGAATACACCATCCTGAATGCCACGCCGGGGATGTACAAGGTCACGGCTTCCGCGCCGGGATTCGCCACGGGCGTGGCGCTGAACGCCAATCTGGTCATCGACCAGAA
>JBAUHD010000264.1:0-5877 GCA_049680085.1 Acidobacteriaceae bacterium | reverse complement strand
TCCGGCCCGATGGCCAGCATGGTGGAGAGGCCGATGGCCGAGTCCATGGAGTAGCGGCCTCCAACCCAATCCCAGAAGCCGAACATATTGGCGGTGTCGATGCCGAACTTTGTTACCTCTGCCGCGTTCGTGGAGACGGCCACGAAATGCTTCGCCACGGCTTTTTCATCGCCGAGCTTGGCGAGGGTCCACTGCCGCGCGGTGCGGGCGTTGGTCATGGTTTCGAGGGTCGTAAAAGTTTTGGAGGAGATGATGAAGAGCGTCTCTTCGGCGTTGAGGTCGCGCGTGGCTTCAGCGAAATCGGTGCCATCGACGTTCGAGACGAAACGGAAGGTCATATCGCGGCGGCTGTAGTGGCGCAGGGCCTCATAGGCCATGACGGGGCCGAGGTCGGAGCCTCCAATGCCGATGTTGACGACGTTTTTGATGGGCTTGCCGGTGTGGCCCTTCCACTCGCCGCCGCGCACGCGATTGCAGAACTCGGCCATGCGGTCGAGAACCTCGTGGACTTCGGGCACAACGTTTTTGCCGTCCACGTTGATGGTTGCGCCCTTGGGCGCACGCAACGCAACGTGGAGCACAGCGCGGTCTTCCGTGATGTTGATTTTGTCGCCGCGAAACATCGCGTCAATGCGGGTCTTGAGTCCGCTCTGCTCGGCAAGCTGAAGGAGCAGCTTCAGCGTTTCACTGGTGATGCGGTGCTTGGAGTAGTCGAGGTAAATACCCTCGGCCTCGACGGCGAAGCGCGTGCCGCGGCCGGGGTCTTGCGCGAACAGGGTGCGGAGATGCTGCAAGGAGATGGCCTTGCGGTGGTCTTCGAGGGCCTTCCATGCGGGGAGCTGCGTCAGCGGAGTGGCGGGTGTTGTCATTGGTTTCCTTTGGGGATTCGTTCAACGCGCGTAATTGTCCGGGATCGCGGCATATCTTCAACACGTATTCCCTTCATTGCGTACGCAGCTACTGTTGCTTCCCAGACTGCATGGAAGCGTTCTCCGATAGAGCGGCTCTGCCAGTAACGATAGGTCTCAGCTTTTTGTTGCTCGCGCGTGACCTTTCGTATGACTCTCTCGATGCTCATAGTTCCATTATGCGGTATTGATTGCTAATCCAAACCGCTCATGGCGAACTCGCGTCCGGCTTCGAGCAGCTTGTTCACCGATTCCTTCGAGCAGGATTCAGAATAAATCCGAAGCAGCGGCTCGGTGCCGGAGGCGCGCAGCAGCAGCCAGGTTTTTGCGGCGTTGGGTTTCGTTTTTGCTTCGGGGTTGTCGAGGAAGAACTTGATTCCGTCCAGCGTTTCGACGTGCTCGACGGGCATTCCGGCGAATGCCTTCACGCCGGCCTTTGCGCGCGCGATGGCGGCATTCTTCAGGTCATCATTGATGTGGAGATCGATGCGTCCGTACTGGTGCTCGCCGTATCGTTCCTGAAGCTGCTGCACAAGCTGTCCGAGCGTCTTACCCTCCTCGGCCATGACGTTGGCGAGCAGCAGGGAATTGAGCAGGCCGTCGCGCTCGGGCAGATGGCGCGCGATGCCGATGCCTCCGGATTCTTCTCCGCCGATGAGAATGTTTTTCTCCAGCATGAGGTCACAGACGTATTTGAAGCCGATGCCGTGCTCGTGAAGCGTGCGTCCGTGGCGGGCGGCGATGCGGTCCAGCATTCCGGTGGTGTTGAAGGCGCGGGTCACGTCGCCGGGCCATTGCTTGCGGGTGAGCAGCCATTCGAGCAGTACGGAGTAGATTTTGTGCGGATCGACGAAGTTGCCGTGTTCGTCGGCGGCGCCGATGCGGTCGGCGTCGCCGTCGGTGACGAAGCCGGCGTGGCACTTGTGCCGCACAACCGCTTCCTGCAGGGCGCGCACGTGCGGCTCGATGGGCTCGGGATTGATGCCGGGGAAGAGTGGGTCGTGATTCGCGCGAATCTCAACGTAATCGACGCCGATGCTCTCGAAGATTCCGGCGAGAATGCCGCTGCCCGCGCCATACATGCAGTCGATGGCGAATTTGAGCCCGGATTTCGCGATGAGGTCGAGGTCGGCGAAGCGGCGAATGGCGTCGAGATAGCTGGGCAGGAAATCGAATTCGGTGATGGCCGCGGGCGTCGTGCTCTTGGGCAGGGGCTTGTCAAGATAGCTCTCGATGGCGGCCATGATAGAGGGGCTTCCCGATCCGCCGTAAAACGCCTTGTACTTGACTCCATTCCACTGGTAGGGATTGTGGCTGGAGGTAATCACGACGCCGCCCGCCGCGCCCTGTTCATGCACTCCGTAGGAGAGCGCGGGAGTAGGCGTGATGCGGCTGGCCAGCTTCACCGGAATTCCCGATGCGGCGATCACTTCAGCCGCGGCGCGCGCGAAGCGGTCGGAGGCGAAGCGCGTGTCATAGCCGATGCAGATGCCTTTCGACGCGGCCTCGCGCGGGTCCTTTGCATGGAGAACATATCCGGCGATCGCCGCGGCCGCCTTGCGAACATTCTCGAAGGTGAAGTCGTCGGCAATGCGGCCGCGCCAGCCGTCGGTGCCGAACTTTACTGGAGATTGATTGGCCATTCCGTGCTTTCTTAAACCAGGTCTTTGCGTCCGGTGTCTTGGAGTAATTTGACCAGCTTGCCCACATCCTGCGAGCGGTCGCGCGCGGTGATGAGGATGGCGTCATCGGTTTCAACAACAACCAGGTCATGCACGCCGACGAGCGAGACGAATTTTTTCGGGCTGTAGACGTAGTTGCCGTGCGCGTCGACGGCGAGACTGCCCGCCGCTTCGGCTACGTTCTTATCGGCGTCGGCAAAGCAATTGTGCGCGAGCTGGTGCTCATAGAGCGCGGCCCAGGAGCCCAGGTCGTTCCATCCGAAATCGGCGGGCAGGCAGTAGATGTTTGACTGGTGCTCTCCCTTGGCGGAGCGTGGTTCGAGAATGGCGTAATCGACGCTGATGTTTTCGCATTGCGGATAGCGCTCGGCGAAGACGTGCTGGAAATCGGGTGTGCCGTAGGCGGCGGCGATGGCTTCAAGATGCGGCGCGGTTTCCGGCAGGTGTTCGCGCACGGCGTTGGCCAGCGTGCGCGCGGACCAGAGAAAGATGCCGCTGTTCCAGCAGTAATTTCCCGCGGCGAGGAACTGTTCCGCGCGCTGGAGGTTGGGCTTCTCGGTAAAGCGGCGGACGTGAACGGCCCCGTTGGCGGCGGACACGCCGGTTTCGATGTAGCCGTACCCGGTTTCCGCGCGGGTTGGCTTTACGCCCAGGACCACGATGTTTTCGCCCTCGGCGGCAACGGCGATGGCCTGCTCGATCACAGCGAGGAACGCGGCCTGGTCGCCGATGGTGTGGTCGGCGGGAAACATGCCAAGCACCGCGCCGGGGGTGGTTCGCTCAATAAGGAAGGCCGCGAGACCGGCGGCGGGCGCGGTGTTCCGCGCGGCGGGTTCGCAGAGGATCTGGTTTTCCGGAACGCAGTCGAGCTGTCCGCAGATGGCGTTGGAAAGAAGATCGTTGGTGATGACCCAGACGTCGTTGGGCTGGGCGAGCCCGTCCGTGACACGGTCGAGGGTGCTCTGGATCATGGTGCGCTCGCCGTCAAGCGCCAGCACCTGCTTGGCGCGCGCCCTGCGGCTGCGCGGCCAGAAGCGGGTTCCGCTGCCTCCGGCGAGAATGATGGGGCGAAAATCGACCTTCAAATCAGGCGTCCTCGTCGTTCCTTCCGATTAGACTGCGCGCGGCTGAATGCGGATGACCGTTGCCGGAGATTCGGCTTCCACATGCACGTTGCGGCTGGAAGCTGGGATGACGACCAGCTCGCAGCGGTTGACCGGGAAGGCTTCTCCTTCATCGGCTGTGATGCGGATTTTTCCTTCGGCCACGAACAGAATCTGGAGGCCGCCGGTGCTGGCGGCTACGGGGGCCGCGGATTCCACGGGGTCCAGTGGCCAGCGCTCAATCTCGAAATATTTTTCGTCGATCAGGACGGAGTGGCCGTTCACCCGATGCGGCGGAATGTTTCCGGCGCGTGTTTTGGTTCGCATGGCCTCAAAGGATTTTTCCAGATGCAGTTCGCGCGGGCGTCCGTAATCGTACATGCGGTAGGTAAGGTCGCTGGTTTGCTGCGTCTCCAGAATGACGACGCCCGGGCCCATGGCGTGCACGGTTCCCGCATCCACAAAAAGCATGTCGCCCGCCTGGACGGGCACCATCGCCAGCAGGTCTTCGAGCGTCGCGGACTCGATCCCGGCGCGAATCTGTTCGGGCGTGACTCCAGGCTTGATGCCGAGCGCGACGTGCGCGCCGGGTTGGGCGTCAAGCGCGTACCAGCACTCGGTTTTGCCGCGCGGCTCGCCGTATTTCCGCGCCATGGCATCGTCGGGATGCACCTGCACCGATAGTTTTTCTTTTGGGAAAAGCAGCTTGATGAGCAACGGGAACTGGCCGTCTCCGTAGCTGCCGCCGAGCAGCTCATGGCCATGCCGCGCGGTGATCTCCTGAAGCGATTGGCCGGCCAGCGGGCCGGTGGCGGCGGTGCACATTTCGCCAGTGAGCCAGACTTCGCCGATGGGCTCGCCTTCGGTTTTGTAGTCGTACCACGGCGCGAGATCGTGAAAGCCCCAAATGCGGGTCCGGAACCAGGGTGCAAGTCGAAAAGGGAAGAGATTGCTCATGCAATTTCAAGTATGCCTTAGTTGCCGCCGCCGCCGCACCCGCGCGCGAATGGTATACAGGGAGAATGCCTGCTTATCTTGTGACCGGCTGCGCCGGATTTATTGGATCGTCGCTTGTGGAGGCGCTCGTGGAGCGCGGAGAGACGGTCCGCGGTCTGGACAATTTTGAAACCGGAAAGCCGGAAAACCTGGCCGGGTTTCGCGACCGCATGGAGTTTGTGGAGTGCGACCTGCGCGACGCCGACGCCATGGTGGAGGTTTGCCGCGATGTGGATTTTATTTTTCACACGGCGGCGGTGGCCTCGGTTCCGCGCTCCGTGAAGGACCCGCGCACCAGCCACACGGCGAACATCGACGGCACCTTTAACCTGCTGGAAGGCGCGCGGGCGGCGGGCGTGAAGCGGGTTGTCTACTCGGCGTCCTCGTCGGCTTACGGAGACCAGCCGGGCTTTCCGCGCCGGGAGACAATGGCTCCGGCTCCCATTTCGCCCTACGCGGTGCAGAAGCTGGCGGGCGAATCGTATATGTCGAGCTACTGGCAGGTTTTTGGATTGGAAACAGTGAGCCTGCGCTACTTCAATATCTTCGGGCCCAGGCAGGATCCGGGCTCGCCCTACAGCGGCGTGATGGCGAGGTTCACCCTGCAAATGCTGCGCGGCGAGCGGCCTACGATCTTCGGCGACGGTGAGCAGGGACGCGATTTCACCTATATCGACAATGTAGTGTCGGCGAATTTTCTGGCGATGGATGCGGCGGCGGAAAAGGTTGCGGGCGGCGTCTTCAACATAGCGTGCGGCGCACAGTACACGCTGAACGAGACGTACCGCGCATTGGCGAAGTTGCTGGCGTTTCGCGAGCCGCCGACGTATGGGCCTCCGCGCGCGGGGGATGTGCGGGATTCGCTCGCGGACATTTCCGCGGCGCGCGCGGCGTTTGGGTATGAGCCTCTGGTGGGATTTGAAGAGGGCTTGCGGCGCACGGTGGCGTGGTATCGGGAGCAGTATGCCGCGCCGGCGGCAAAATGATGGCGGTTCGGTCGGCGCGCCCGGCTTCCTCGATTTCGTGACGCCAAAATAGTGATATTCACCCCGCTATTTCGGCGAGTATATTTAGCTTCGCAGTAACGAATCCTTCTAAAAAGGCGGGTATGCGATGAGGAAATATCTTGCGGAATTAGTGGGGACCTTTGTACTGGTGTTTGTTGGCGTGGGCAGCGCGGTGCTGGCG